>JAGOCE010000349.1 GCA_017998915.1 Candidatus Ozemibacteraceae bacterium | reverse complement strand
TTCTCCTCGTTCGTTGTGAATACAGGGATCGTCAGGCCTCTTCGGCCATGGCGGACGCCTGGGTGGTGCGATTCTTGCCGTTACGCTTGCTGTAATACATCGCCTTGTCGGCGGCTTCGACGAGGGAGTCCTTGTCATGCGCGTCGCCGGGGTAGGCGGCCACGCCGAGACTGCAGGTGATGCGCAGCTCGCCGAGGGGATTGCTGATCGTGAGCGCCGCGATCGATTCGCGGAGACGCTCGGCCGTGCGATGTGCCTCGTCTGTGCGGGTTTCGGGCAGGATGATCGCCATCTCCTCGCCGCCGTAGCGACACGGGATGTCGATGCCGGTGCGAATCGTCTCGCGAATGGCGAGGGCGACGCGCTGGAGGACCTGATCGCCGACCTGGTGGCCGTACACGTCATTGAACCTCTTGAAGTTGTCGATGTCGATCATGATCAGCGACAGCTTCAGCCCGTAGCGCCGCGCGCGGAGCACTTCTTCCGAAAGACGTGCCGAGAAGTAGCGGAACACGAACAACCGCGTGAGACCGTCGGTGATCGATAGCTCATACAATTTATTGTTTTCGATCGTTACCGCGGCCTGGGAGGCGATCAGGTTCAGCAGGTTCAGGTCGTTCGACTCGAACGGGTGGCCGCTGCGTTTGTTGACGATGTTGATGACGCCGATCGTGCCGTCCTTGAACTTGAGGGGCGAGCAGAGCAACGACTTGATGTCCTCGACGGGAAGCAGGCTGCCGAAGTTGCGGAACTCCGGATCGCGGAAGCCGTCGTTCGAGATGCGGCCCTTGCCGTCCTTCGCGACGATGCCGCAGATCCCGTGGCCGAGCTTCACAGGCGTGCCGCTGACGATGCGGAACCGGCCGCCCGACGCGACTTTCACGACGAGTTCGTCGGTCGTGTCGTCGAGCAGCATGATCGAGCCGCGCTCGGCTTCGAGCACCTCGATCGCGTGCGTCAGTACGAATTTGAGCAGTTCTTCCGAGTCGGTGATGAAGTTGACGGCGTTACTGATCTCGAACAACGTATTCAGTTCACGCATGCGGCTGAGCCGTTGATCACGCTCTTCGCGGATCGCGTCGATCATCGCCTGGAAATTCCGGTGCAGGAGGCCGATCTCGTCGTTGCGTTCCGAGCTGACCTTGATGTACAGATCGCCGGCTGCGACCTTTGTCGTGGATTCGGCGAGTTGGTTGATTGGACCTGCCATGTGCAGGGCGAGATAGGTGCCCGTAATGAATGCCGCCAGCAGACCGAGCAGCCCGAAAACGCCGAAGTCACGTCGCATGCGTGAGCCGAGTTGGGCGAACTCGGATGCCGGAAGGGATATTTCGAGGAGTATGGCCTCGGAAATTTTGCTGCGGAGCGCGACTTCGCGCACGAAGGTATGCTGAGCGCCCATGACGTCCATGACGCCGGTACGTCGGTCAATGAGTTCCGGAGCGGTGTTCGTCATGCGCTTGCCGTAGATGTCCATCAGGGTCGTAAGAACCCGGCGATTGTCATACAGCAGGCTGAACTCGGCGCCGGTCAGCCGCTTGAGGCGGTCGCCGAAGTCGCGGGCCAGCCGGTAGGCGAAGATGACGTGAACGGGTTCGCTCTCGCGCAGCTTCGTGATCTCGGCGGCCGCGAAAATCCATGGCTCGCGCCCGAGAATGTAGAGGTTGTAGCTCAGCGGGACGTGGCAGAGAGCGGGAATGATCTTTTCCAGCGATTCCGAGGGGGGGACGCCCTCCTCGAGGAACGGCTTTCCGCGGTTGCGGATCATCGCGATGTAATCGAGGCCTGAGCGAATCAGCTCATACTCGAGGACGGGCGTCGTTGCCGAAGCTGCGAATCCGGTGTGGGCCACGTTGTACAGATCGAAATCGGCGACCGTTTTCGCGCGGACCCGCAGGGAGTCGAGCTGGTCTTCGAGGCTATCCCGGAACAGGGTTGCCGCCGAACCGAGCCGCTTGTTGAAATCCTGCCGTGCCGCTTCGTCCGTCCGCTGGAGGGAGAGGATCATCAGAAGCGAGAGCGGTGTAACGAGAACGAGAACGAATACCAGCAGGATCTTGGCCCGCAGGCTGGTTGGGGCGAAGCGGTCAGAAAATGGCACGGCGTAGTTCGATGTTTCCACCGACCCTTCTGACACCGTTCATGAAGGCACGGCGCAGATCGGTGCTGAATGGCGTGGCCGTCAGACTGGCGATGCCGCCTGAGGTGCCGAGTTTCCCGGGGAGATCGTCCGGCATGGCGACCTTGTAGCTGCGCTGCGGGTCGAAGTCGCCCTGCCAGGGAAATATTTTCGACAATGTATGATCCTTGAGCTCGATCGAAAAGCCGGCGAAGCAAAGGGGGACACCGCCGGTCGCGAGCATGCCTTCGATGAGACGCCTGAGCTTCGTTCCGGGGATGTTGAGCGTGCTGACGCCGCAGATCCGGGGGAGGTCCGCCGTCAGGCGGGCAGGCGTGAGAACCGAGAGGGGATCGTTGATGCTGTGGATATCCGTGACTGGCATCAGGGCGAAGTCCGAGTCGGTTTCGACGCGCAGGACGTCGGCGATGAGCCGGCCGTAGGGCGAGTCGAACGTGCCGTCATTCGACACGGGGGTGGAAAGGCTCGCGAGCTCGATGGAGAGCGACTGGATCCGGAGGGTTTCGTCGCCTTCCGGGACGTCGAGATACCGCCGGTCGACGATGGGGGCGACGACGGATATCGAGGCGAGATACTGCTTGAGGTTTTCCCGAAGCAGGCCGAACGCCCGCACGTTTTTTCCGGTGTGGAGTTCAGGCCAGTTCTGGAGGGTGTTCAGCATGAAATCGGTGACGGCGACGCTGTACATGCGCGCCGAGTCGAGCGGTTCCTCCCCGACGGCGATCTGGACGAGCCTGAAGCCGGGGGGGTTCATCATCGAGCAGGTGCAGGTGAGGCCGGACGTCTGAATGAAACTGCCGCGACCGCTCAGGCCTTCCTCAACGAGATTCTCGATCTGCCAGCCGGCGAGTTCGGTGCGAACGATCGTGTTTTCGAAGGGGAGGGCGTCGTAAAGGTCCCGAAGGGAGATCGGCCCGGAAGAAATCACGGCCTTGATTGCGCCGGAATTGAGGAACGCGATATCTGTTTTCGCAGCGACGCGCATCGAGTCGGTGATGAGATTGCCCATGCTGGACTCTTCGTTGAAGTTGCGTTTGAAATTGCCTTCCGATGTCGCGACGACCCGTTCGAGCAGGCTGTCGACCTTGGCTTCGACGCGGGCGATCTCGGAAACAAGCTCGGCGCTCGGGAAGAGTTGCGCCGCATCAACGGGAAGGATTGTCTGGACGGCTTTCTCGAGGTTCCATTGCGAACCGATGTATGGGATGCGGATCATGCCGACCCCGGCCCCGCGTGCCGGCGGGGTGGGCAGGACGAGGGGGCGCCTGCCTGGTTCCGTCATCTGGCCGCTGATCAGGTCGCCGATGATGATGTCAACGTCGGGAAACAGTTCGGCGAGATCGGGGCGGGTGTCGAGGCCTGGCTGGTGAGACAAAAGGACGATCAGCTCGGCACCCTGCGCTCTGAGCGATGCCGCCGTCTTCTGGACAGCGGCATGCATGTCGCTGATCTCGATCTGCATGATGTTCTCTTGCCGCGTGTTCCGCGCGAGATCGACCATGCCGAGCCCGATGACGCCAACGCGGGTTCCGTCTTTGTCGAGGAGGGTGCCACCTGAGAATGTGTTGCCGAGCGGGGAAGCAAGATCACGGTAGTTGCAGGCAAGCATCGGAAGCTTGTTCGTGCTGATGAAGCGCCTGAGCGTGTCGAGGCCGAACTCGAACTCGAGGTTGCCGACGGCGATGGCGTCGTATCCGACTTTCTGGAGCAGTTCGAACGGCACCTCCCCCATCGTCAGGGAGGCTTCGGGTGAGCCGAACAGGCTGTCACCGGTATCGAGCAGGAGGGCTTTCTTCGGATCGAGTCGATACGTCTTCAACGTTTCGTCGATCAGTGCCCGGAGAAAGGCGAGGCCGCCTGCCTTTTCGTAGACGCGGTCCGAAACCTCGCCTTGGAAAGGATTGATCTGCCCGCGCAGGTTCGAGGTATAAAAAATGACGAGATGGCGGGACGGAATGCTCATGTGGTCTTTCAGCAGTAGACCACCGAGAATAGCTGACAGAACGAGGGTCAGGATGGTCAGATTACGGATCAAACGCTCGCTCTTTTCCCGGGTGGCGTTCCGCTGGATTCTTGCGCGGATCTCTCGAGGGTTTCCCGGCAGATTGTTGGGTGCGAGAGTATCAGAAGCCGGAGGAGAGTGTCAAGGAGCCGCCCGAAGTTCCCAGCGGTCGAGGAGGTCGGGGCCGATCTCGGTGATGAAACGGGATGGCTGGGAGAGGGTGGTGCCGGTCGCGGGGTCCCAGGCGAGGGCGGGGTGGGTGAGATACAGCTGTTCCTGGGCTCGGGTCATGGCGACGTACATCAGGCGTCGCTCTTCTTCGAGGTCGGCGGGGTTTCGGAGGGCGCCGAATGAGGGAAAACGGCCTTCCATCGTCCAGATGACGAACACGGTGTGCCACTCGAGCCCTTTCGCGGAATGGATCGTGGAGAGGATGAGCCGCTCCTCGTCGTCATCGTCGGCGGCCAGGACCTCGTCG
>JAGOCE010000024.1 GCA_017998915.1 Candidatus Ozemibacteraceae bacterium | reverse complement strand
CGTCTTCAACGAAAAATACGGCCGCCGCGTCGGCTGCCTGACCCGCGAGGCGATCCACCTGCTGAAACAGTATCAATGGCCCGGAAACGTGCGCGAACTGCGCAATCTCATGGAACGCCTGTTCGCTGAGACGCAAGGCGAGGTCATCGGCCTGCGATCGCTGAAAGAATGGTATGACGAGCGGATGAACGCGGCCCGGTTCGCCCGGTACGATCCGCGTGTCACCATGCTGCCCTACCGCAACGCCATTCCGCTGGGAAGCGATGCCGCGCCGATCGAGCCGCCCCGGCCGCCTGCCCCTCCCCACCCGTTCACCGGGGAAAATGGTGATGTCGTCGAGGTCCGGAAAGTCCCGTCGATGCCGTCGATACCGCCAGCTTCTTCACGACAACCGGGAGGCAAGATCGATCTCGACCCCGAAGTCATCCGGCAGGCGTTCGCGGATGCCCGGGGAAACATCACCCGGGCGGCCGCGATTCTCGGGGTTCACAAAGCGACTCTGTACAGACACCTCAAAACCCTCAACATGTCCCGCACGGACCTCGAGGGCTGAGTTTCAGGCAAGGACCTCCAGAAGCCCCGGCAGGCCGGCGAACGAGTCGAGCGTGAAACTGGGTGGCCGTTCGAGGCGCTCCTCGCTTCCTGCGAGATACTTCCCTGTCCTGACGAGAATGCCTGTCAGACCCTGCTTCATCGGAGCCGCGACGTCGAACTCGGCGTCATCCCCGACGATGGCCATGCGGTCCGGGCTCGTCCCGTATGCATCGGCGATGCTCGCGAACAGGGTGGGGGACGGCTTCCCGAATACGGTCGCCTGCTGGCCGCTCGCGTATTCGAGAGCTGCCGTCAGCGGCCCGAGATCGAGGCACAAGCCGTCGGAGCCGCGGTAATACCGGTTTCTCTGAAGAGTGTACAGCTTCGCCCCGCGCATCAGCAGGCGGAACGCGTCCTGCACCTGCCGGAACGTCGCATCGAGCGATTCATCCCCGACCAACACGGCGTTGCCGCCTCGTTCGTCGACGGTGAACCAGTCCGCCTCGCTCCGGTCGTGGGGCGGAAGGAAGGCATACCCGCTCGTATGTCCTTCCTTCCTCATGACCTGGCGTGCGACCGCCCACGGCGTGTAAATCTCGCCGACCTCGCACGGGAACCCGAGATCGTTCAGAAGCTGGTGGATGGTCTTTTGCGACTGGGACGTGGTGTTCGTTACGAACACCGTCCGCACGCGCCGCCTGACCTCTTTCAGGGCTTCCGGCGCGCCGGGAAAAGCTGCCCAGGACCCCGACGGGGTTTTGCCCATCAGCGTTCCGTCGATATCGCATAGCAGGACGTCCCATGCGGTGCTCATCCTCGGCTCCTTTTTCGGATCCCGGCGGCCGTCAGGGCAGACGGACGACCGAGCCGGCCTCGAACACCTGTGCACGAAGGAGTTTCGTGGCGGCCGCGAACCCAGGCGAGTCGACGATGGTCGCATCATCCAGTGTGGTCGTTACGGTGTATTCATATCTATATATCAGCAGGAGCGCCGACAGGAACACTTTCTCCGGATTCTCGGGCATCGGAAGGTCGCGCCAGTTGGCTTCGAACGTCATCGGTTTGACGGGGAGTTTCAGGATCGTGACGGTGCCGCTCGCGCCCGGGACGCGGAAATAGCTGAACTTGTCGGGCTCAACCCCCTTCACGGACGTATAGTTCTTCGTATACGCATCGAGAAGGGCCTTGTGGAAGGCGAGAACGCCCTTGCCGCTCCACGCCGCGCGAACGTTTTCCGCGAGACCGGCGGGTTCGGCGTCGGAGGGGTTCAGGTAGAGCGAAACGAACGGAGTATACGTATCGAAATAGTTTTGCGGCGTGAGGGAGACGCCATCGGCGGATACGTCTTTCTGCGGAACGACCAGGGCCGGATACGGGGTGTCGGCGTCGAAAACCTTCCCTGTCGGCGCGATGAAGCCCTTCTTCACCAGCAGATGGTCGCGGTTCGCCAGCCACGCGCGGAGGCTCTCCCCGTCCGGAAGGAAATGCAGGCCGTATGCGTCGGCGACGCGGTTGGCGGCGGCCGTGGAATCGAGCCACGCCGGAAACCCGAAGAACTTCAGAAAAAATGTGAACGAACCCGGACCAGGCCGGGCGGGAACCGGGAATCCGAGCCCTCGGAGACCGTCCAGGTCGATGTTCGTGATGTCGGCGGCGCCGGTGGCTGGGATCGGAGATACCTTCACGGTGGGAATGGCTTTCCAGACGTCGTCTGCCGTATGCCCTTCCGCGTCGAAAAAGGCGAAATGGAATCCCAGTTTTTCGTCGACGGCCCAGGCGGGCCCCTCGGCGCGGGCCGGGGCGGAAAAACAGGCGAACATTGCGATCGCGGCCAGGACGGCGAGATGAAAGCGCATGATCAACCCTCCATGTTCGCGGGAACGGAAACCGTTCCCGCGGATTTGCGCCATGCGGTCGGCATGGTGCCGGTGACGTTCTTGAACACCTTGTGAAAATAGTTCATGTTATTGAACCCGACCGACCGGGCGATGTGTTCGACGGTCTCGCCTCCACCCTTCAATCGCTCACAGACTCGGCGGATCCGCAGGGCATTGAGATACTGGAATACCCGCTGGCCCGTCGACTTCTTGAAGAGGCGGCACAGGTATGTCTTTGAAACCCCCGCCCAGTCGGCGATCTCCTCGAGCGAGAGCTCCCGGTCCATGTGCGCTTCGAGGAACATCCCCACTTTCGCGGTGATCGGATCCGACGGCACCTGCTCGCGGTTCGCCTCGGAAAACATCCGAACGAAATTGACCAACAGCTCATCGAACGCCGCCTCGATGGCCGTCGCGTATCCCCAATACCGGCCTGTGGCCTCGGCATGCAGCTTTGCCGCGGCGGCCAAAATGTCGCGCCCGGTATTCCTGACCGTGCATTGACAGCTGGAGAAGTTACCCATGACCAGGCTGACGTCCCCTCCGACCCTGCGGATGAACGCCTCGAGAACGCTCTTGTCGAACATGACCAGGAGAAAGCCGATCTCGACGCCGGCATCGAACACCTTGGTGCAGTTGTGCGACAGGGCGAACGACACGAGCCGTTCGTGCAGATGGTGGGAAAGGGTCGTGGTATCCGAGTGAAAATGCCCCTTCTCACAAAGAAAAATGCCGATCCGGTCGCTCTCGAGGGTGAGGCTCGTCTTTCGCTGGAACCGGCCTTCGAACCGGTACAGGGAAAAGTCCCGGTGTTCGAAGACCAACGTCGTGAACGGGTGCTCGAGCAGGCTTGCCATCGTTTCCTCCCGCAGAGGCCGAACCCGCGATGAACGCGGGCCCGGCCGTGCCTTCATCTCCAGGAAATCAATGATCCGTCGAAACGGGCGGCTGATTGGGGTTTCCGGCCACCTTGCCCGTTCCATGGCATTTTGGGCAGGCGTAGGGATAGTTGCCGGGGCCGCCGGTCAGCCGGCCGGTGCCATTGCAGTCGGGGCACATCTGGGTGTTCCGCTCCATCGATGCCTGCGGGGCCCCTCCGTCCTTCGTGCCGTCCTCGTTCTGGCCGTGACAGAACTTCAGATTTTTCTTCAGATACTCCTCGAATGCCTGGCAGAACTGGGCGAGATCGTTCGGGTCGCGGCTCGTCAGGATATTGCCGTCGACGACGACGGGCTGGTCCTCGACGACCCGGCCGCCAGCGTTTTTGAGGTCGACGCGGATGTCGCCGACGCCGGTGATCTCGCGGCCCTTCACGAGACCCGCGCTGATGAGCACCTGCGGTCCGTGGCAGATCGAGGCGATCAGCTTGTTGGCCTTCTGGGCCTTTTGCACGAAATCGAGAATCTTGCCGTCGGTGCGCATGATGATGGGGTTCCAGGCGCCGCCGGGGATGATCACCGAGCAGTAGTCGGTCGGGTTGGCTTCGGAAACAGTCTTGGTGACCGGAATCCAGACGGAGGGTTTGAGGAACTGGACGGCCATGACTCTGCCCTTGATCCAGTCGGGGGTGATGACATGCACTTCCGCGCCGCGCGCGCGCAGGTACCGGAGCGGGTAGGTCCCCTCGACTTCCTCGAAACCGTGGGCGCAGACGAGGGCGACTTTGATGCCCTCCATGCTCTTCGGATCCGTCACCGGGACGTCGGCAACGTTGTAGGGCATGCCGGAATCCACTTCCTCGAACTTCACGGCCTGAAACGCGGGCTCAGCCGCGAATGACATCATGGCGCCGGCCAGGACCAGAAAACTCAGAACCAGGATCAGACGCTTGCTCATACGAATACCTCTTCTTTTCTCAACTTCCAAGGTTTGTTTCCGGGGCGATTCCCGGAGTCGCGCCTTGATACCGGAAGTTTACACGGCCGGAAGGATGCCGGAAAGGAAGAACATTTCCCTGTTTCGGGAACAAAATTATCCTGAGCGGTTCGTCAATGCGTTTCAATGCTGTTCCGGCGCTGAAGAAGCCGGATTCTCTTCAGCCGGTTCCGCGGCGGGAGGCTCGGTCACGCTCGAAACGCCGACACGGTTGCGGCCGGCGTGTTTGGCCTCGTAGAGGGCCTCATCGGCGATCTTCATCATATCGACGGTCGTTTCGGCGTAGTTGTAGGGAAGCGCGCTGAGGCCGAGACTGATCGTCACCTTCAAGTCGCCCTTGGGCCCCTGGAATACCGATGTCTCAACCTTTTGGCGCAGGCGCTCGGCGAACAGGCGGCCGCCCTCGAGGTCGGTTTCGGGCAGGATCACGCAGAACTCCTCGCCGCCGTAGCGCGCCGCCACGTCGGTGTCGCGGATGGTGCAGCGCACGATCTTCGCGACCTCGCGCAGAACCATGTCGCCGGTCTGGTGGCCCCAGGTGTCGTTGAACTTCTTGAAATGATCTATATCGGTCATGATAAATGAGAGCGGTTTCTCGTATCGCTTCGCCCGACGGAACTCCTCCTCCATGCGCGACTGGAAGTGACGACGCACGATCAGGCCCGTCAGCCCGTCGATCGTGGCGAGGTTGAACAGGCGGGCCTTCTCGACGACCACGGCAGCCTGGTTTGCCATCGTCAGGGCCATCTGGAGATCTTCGTGATCGAATCCGCCGTCCGTCTTGTTCACGATGTTCATGACGCCGATTGCCGTATCCCGCACCTGAAGAGGGACGCACAGGATGGACCGCACCGCGCCCCGGCCGCCCGCGAACTGCTCGAATCCCTGTTCCCTGGCCGTGTCCTGGATCAGCTTCGGCTGGCCGTTCGAGAACACCTCGCCCGCGATGCCGGCGCCTTCGCGGAACTTCGCCAGCACCTCGGGATCGACGGCCGCCACGCCCTCCACGCCGAAGACGACGGCCGCCTCCACGAGGCTTTCATACCGCTCGTCCAACATGAACAACGAGCCCCGCTCGGCGCCGAGGGCCTGGACGCACCGGGAGAGAATCGTGTCGAGGGTCCGCTTGAGGTCGCCCATGAAGTTCACGGCCTGGCTGACCTCGTTCACCATCGACAGTTCGCGCACCTTGCGCGCCAGGTCCCGGTTGCGCTGCCGGAGATCGCAGAGTTGCTGGCCGAGACGCATCAGCGCCCACTGGACCGGCAGGAGGAGCAGGAATGGCACGGTCTCGAGCACCAGATCACGTTTGAAGGCGAGCACGGCGACGAGAGGCCAGCCGAGCCAGAGCGCGGCGATCGCGAGGTTGCCGGCGACGCTTCCCGTCCGCCAGATGATCCAGGCGGCGAAGAGAGCGACGGCCAGCAGCAGCACGCACGTGCGGGACGGGGCGAGGCGATGCAGGATGCGGCCGCTCGCGATGTTGTGGACGAGATTCGCATGAATTTCCATGCCGGAAATCGCTCCGAACGGGGAAAATTTCACGTCTTCGGACGTGCCCTTCGCCCGCGTGCCGACGATGACGGCCTTGCCGCGCATCAGCCCGGTCTGGAATCGTCCTTCGAGCACCTCGTGGTAAGCGACGTCGTCGAAATACCCGGTTTTTCCTGCGTAGTTCAGCATCAGGGAACTGATCGGAGAGCCGGGGTGGGTGCGCTCACGGCGGGTGTAAAATTCCAGCGGTTTCCCGCCGACGGATATACCACCTGGTATACCATTGATGCCTTCGTCGAGAAGGCTGGCCGCGATCACGAGGCCGAAGCAGCGATATACCTCTTCACCCAGTTTCTTTTCCAGGAATAGATGGCGCATCACGCCGTCGGTGTTCGTGAGCTGGTGCTCCATGTCGATGAAGCCTTCCGACGCGACGGGGGCCCTGAGCCCGGGAATCGGCCGATCGGCGACGAGACGCTCGACCATCTCGCACGTGTCGTTGTCGAGCACGGTTTTTTTCACCATCACGAGGGGCAGGACGACCCGGCCGAACGAGGCGACCGCCTTCGCGAAGGTCGCGTCGTCTTCGGGGCCCGCGAGTGACGGCTCGCTGAACATGATGTCGAACGCAGCCACCCGCGCGCCGGCCGAGGCGAGCACGTCGAGCAGCCGGGCATGGATCGCGCGCGGCCACGGCCACGGGCCCAGCTTCGCGATGCACTCGTCGGTGATCGAGACGAGCACGACGTCGCGGCTCGGCGGCAGCTCGCCCCGCGACCGGAACCGCAGGTCGATGCTGCCGTTCTCGAGGTCGACGAACCAGCCGTTGAAGAACAGCAGGACGGTGATCAGGCCGAACGCGAGGCCGGCAAGGGCCTCGCCGCTCAGGACGAACCGGCCTCGCCCACGAAACGAAGCATTTACATCAGTCATTATTATACATCATGTTATATTGTTTGTGGGTGGCGGGATTGGAATCGCGCCGGTATGCGGAGGGGCGGGTTTGAAACCCGCCCCTATCAGGACCATTACGTGTTCGCGCCGGTCAGACCGAGGCCGGGGTGATCTGCGCCCGGACCTTCTTCATGTCGCGGAAGGTGTCGTGAAAGGCTTTGTCAGACCGGGGGAACAGTTTCAGCGCCTCTCGATACTGGCGGATGGCCTTGTCGAACTGGGCCTTGTCGCGGAACCGGTCACCGCGCTGGCGATACAGCGTCGCGAGCTTGCGGCGCGACTGGAGAAACTTGTCCTCGTAGGCGTTCGGGCTGTTGTACGCCGGCGACAGCGGGTCGGTCTGGGTATACGAGGAATACAGGTCGAGGGCTTCCTCATACTCGGCAACGGCTTTTGACCATGTGTCGGCAGACTCGCCCTCATCCCCTTCCTCGATCTCCTTCAAATCCTTCTTCGAGAGCTTGGCCGCGATGTCCTGACCGATCTGGTCGATGAAGGCGCGATAGATGATGTCGTTGTCGTCGATCAGCAGTTGCGCCCGTTTCAGAAGCGAGAACGCCTGCCGGTCGCGGCCGACCTGGGTGGAGCGGTGAATGCGGGCGAGATAGGGTTTCACCAAGTGGCGGCGGCACTCGCGCAGAGCGTCGCGCACATACTCGACGTACCGGTGCTCGACGGGAAGACCGGCAAGCGACTTGAGGGCTTCCTGGTATTCCAGGATCGCCTCGCCGAAATTCTCGGCGCGTCTGAAACTGTCGCCCCGCTCGACCAGCGGCGTGATCTCGCCGTGGATCTGGCGGTCGCGGACCTTCACGCGGGCCTTGTCGAGAAGAGGCTTGATCTGCTCGAGGAACGCGACATCCTCGTCGCCGGCCAGGTCGGTCGCGGTCTCGAGTTCATCGAGGGCGCGCTGCCATTCGCGGTTCTCGGAAGCGATCTTGCCCCATTCGAAGTGTGCCCGAGCCAGCTTGGCGTTGACGCCAACCATGCGCGACAGGATCTCCTCCTTCAACGCCTGATCGTCAGAGGTCAACGGCATCTCGGTGTCGTCCTCGGCGATGCGGTCGAACTCTTCCAACGCCTTGCCATAGAAGCCTTTGGCGGCGCCCCAGTCTTCGGCTTCGCGCCTGTTGTCCCCGTCTTCCTTCAACGCTTCGATCAACTGACGGCTCTCGATATTCATTCGTTCTCTCCTTCGCGGGTCGATGAGGGTTTCTCGGTTTTCGAAGATCGTTCCATGCGGCGGGCGGCGGTTTGCGAGTCGAAAAACTTCAGACCGTCGCTTTCCGACGCCCCGGCCTGCCGGTAATCGTCGGCCGCCTGGTTGTAATCCTTCTGGTGGTAATGCACGTATCCGAGCAGCGAGCGGGCATCCTGATTGTCCGGCTGCAGGTCAAGCAGACGGGTGAGGCTTTGCTCGGCTTCATCATACCGCTGCAGCTGAATCTGGACAAGCGCGAGTTCCCACCAGAGCAACGGAATGTCGGGGTGGGCGTCGGTCAGCCCCTGAAAATCGTTCAGGGCGAGGGAAAACCGGTTGTCGGCAACGCGTCGCTTGGCCTGCCGGTAGCGTGGATCCTTTTCCGGAGCATATCCTTGGGATGAGGCGCTCGTGGCATTCTGTCGTTTTGCGGCATCAGATGCGGCGGCCGGCTTTTTCCCCCGGGCGGAAACGTCTCCCGACGGGGACCGGTCGGCCCAGGCGACGAGGCGGCGAACGTCGTCGGCTCGTCGTGATTTCGGGAACGTGTCGATGAAGACTTTTCCCCACTGGGAAACGATCGGCTTGAGACCGAGTGCGGCGCGAAGGCGGATTCCTTCGAAATATGCTCGCTCGATCAGCTTTGACCGTGGAAACTCGGTCAGGATGCGGTCATAGACCTTGCAGGCCTCGACGGGTTCGCCGAATCGTGCCGTGGCTTCGGCAATGCGGGCGAGAACCTCGTCGGTTCCGGGTGCCGTCGAATTCGCCTTGACGATTTCCTGATCCTGCAGGATCTGGGTGGCGAGAGCCTCACGTTCTTCGCCGGAAAGTGGGGGAAGGGTGACGAGATCGGCGATGTCGACCGTTTCCCCGGATGAACCGCGGCGCTCCGGCTGGCGAGGTTCCCGTGCCTGCGGAATCGCGGCTTTCTGCGGAATGGAAGCTTGGGGTTTCGCCTGTTCGGCCTGATCCTTCGGTTTTGGTGCGTGCGCCGATGATTCATCGGGCTGTTCAGGCTCAACGGCTGCCTTTGGCGGCATGGTGGGCTCTGACGCAGGTGTGGGAGCTGGCTTCGGGGCAGGCTTGACCGGCTTTGGTTCGGGTTCCGGCTCCGGTTGGGGCTGGGGTTGAGCCTGGGGCTGCATGGCCGCGATCGTTTCCTGATCGACACCTTCGTAGACGGGAACGGGCCTGGTCGACTGCGCCGGAGCGGCAATGGCTTCCGGGGCTTGGCCAGTCTGCGTCGGAACGGTGTCGGTGATGGCGGGCGATTTCGGTTCGGTTGGCGTCCCGGCTGGTGACGCGGCTGCCGTGAGCGCTTCCGATGCGGCCTGTTCGGCGGCGGCGGATTTCGACAGGAGGCCAGCGAGCTCGGCGAACGGGCTGTCGGGATGATTCGCGGTGATCTGCCTGCAGAATTTCTTCATGCTGGCAAGATCACCCATGGACTTGCTGCACTGGGCGAGTCGGAACAGAGCTTCCGCCTGCTCCTCGTCGGCCGGGTTGTTGTCGAGAATTGTCGTGTAGATCTCGGAGGCGTCGGCGGGATTCTTCGCCTCCATCAGGCAGTCGCCGAGCATGAAACGGGCCAGGTTGCGCTGGACGGGGTTCTCGGCCGTATCGACAGCCTTGCGCAAGTTGCGGATGGCGCCATTGAGATCTCCGGCTGATCGCTGTTTGATGGCCTGCTCCATGACCGCCGTCGCGCCTTTACCCGCCGCATCGGCGGCAGGAGCGGCAATACCGAACAACACGGCTAGAGCAGCCGGCAGCAACAGGCGCTTCCACCCTGTCGCGGAGGAGGGTTTTCTTCGACTCATGCTTCGATATCCTCTTGAAATGCTGATTCAATAAGGCCAGATGTATAAAATAAAGCACCGAGTGCCGCCGAGGCAAGAAGAACAGACAGCACCACCGTCCGGAGCCAGTCCGATGTCATCTCGGAAGCGGGGGTCAGAAAAACCAGCGCCCACGCGGGCATTCGGTTCCCGCCGTCCTGGCGGATCGATCTCCAGGCCGCCACGTAGGAAATGCCGGCGATGCGCAGTTCCGATTCGCCTTCCTCGCCGTCGAGGGCGGCGGAGACGGCCTGGTGAGTATGCCTGAGACTGACCTGATGAACGACGAGAGAGGGACGGGGGTGGCCGATGACGACGCCGTCCTCGTCAGTGACGATCAGTATCGAGCCGGGGGTCGGTTTCACCCGGGCCGCCAGGTCGCCGAGGAAGCCCAAGTCGATCTGTGCGGTCAACAGACCTTCCGGCTCGCGCGTGGTGCCGCGGATGGGAACGCCCGCCTGCCAGAGGGGTCTCCCCATACCTTCGTCGAACACGGCCGGCCCTGGAAAAAACGGGCGGTTTTGGCGCAGCCCGCGACGCCACCAGCCTCCGAACGGCATCGCTGAACCGCCGATCTCGGAGACGCCGGCCACTTCCTTCCCGTCGAGGCCACGCAAGGCGACGGAGCGGATCAGATCGCGGTCGTTGAGCGTCACGGCGAGCAAACGACCGCTTTCCTGCGGATCGGCCGGGATCATGCCCCCCCACCCGAAGGTCGAATCGAGGAACCTGCCCGTCACGATCAGCGGGCGTTCGAGGCATTCCGCATAGAATGCTACGACATCCGCCCATGTCGGGCTTCTCAAAATTGGCGGTTGCGGGGTGTCGGCCGGAAACTCGAGCGCTTCGGGGATCGGCAGGATTTCGAACAGGGAAAGCAGGCCGACATCGTAAAGGCGTCGGCGGAGAGAGGCAAGGTGATACTCCAAGACAGGGGCGGCGGTATTCCAGGACGACAGAATGGAGGAGGTGGCGGCTGATGCGGACGGCTGGCAGAACGCGAGGTTCGATACGAAGGTCAGCAGGCCGGAGTTCACATTCCCTGCAATCTCCGCTGCCGGGCCGTGACGGCGCATGTTCCGAAGTTCGGGAAGTCGGGCAAGCAGCTGGAGCGAGTCGGCGGCCCCTGAGAGGGCGGCCCTGATGTCGCGGGCGGCGAGGTCGGCGGTCAGCGCGACCTGGCGACGCGCCGTCTCGTCGCGCTTGCTGCCGTCTTCACGGATGAAATCCCAGGCAAGCCACACGATCAGCAGCGCAGCGATGCCGACGATGCCTTGAAAAAGCAGGAATGATCGGTTTTTTTCGGTTTCAGAGGAAAACATGAAAATTTCTCTCAACTCTTCGTCGAAAAATGCCGATATATCGAGTAAGGGATAAAAGAACGTTTTCGACAGGAGGTATGTTTATGCTGTGCCCACAATGCAGCGCTCCGATGGTCCAGAAAACCCATGCAGGACGCCAGTCTCCGTATTTCACGCTCAACTGCACGCATTGCAAGTTCGTCATCTTCTATCGCGGCCGCATTCTGCAGGACGAGTGAAAGCGCTCTTCCGGCCCGCATGCCCGAAAAACGGATCTGAACGATACATTTTCACGGTTGGGTTCCGTCTCTAAGGTTGCCTGGCGCCAGGTTTGTCCCCGAAGGGGTTGTCGACAATGAACTGTGCCGCCTCTTCTTTCGTGTTCACGATCTTCAGCAGCCGGTCGGCGTTCGTCGCCCGAAGCACCTCCCGCACTGCACCGCTCGGCCCCGCCACGACCAGATTGCCGTGGCTTTTCGCCAGCTGTTTGTGCAGTCCGAGCAACAGGCCGAGGCCCGACGAGTCCATGTAGGTGATGAGGCCCAGATTGATGGCGAGGCTGATCACGCCTGACTGGGTCACCATCGAAATCGCTTCTTTCAGCTTTCCGATGGTGTAAACGTCCATCTCACCCTCGACGTTGATGACGACGACGCCCGATATCTTTTCGGCCGTTATCTGAAGACGGCTCATGCGTTCTCTCCCATGAGCCCTTAGCGTACCCCAACCCCCCTCCGATTGCAACCACGTTCTCCCCTGCCGAAGACGAGCGGTTTTACCTCGCGCGTTTCGTTGCCTTACGGGGATGGGCGTGATACACTGCCGCGGCGCCGGGAAAGGCGGTTCCGCCCCGGCCGCACCAGCGTCGAGGAGGATCTCATGGCACGCCAGACAAACGTCCGCGCGATGGACGTTCTGCTCATTCTTTTCAGCTCGCTTCTGATGTCGATCGGCATCGTCTGCTTCACGGCGCCGAACAAGATCGCGTCGGGCGGCCTGACCGGCCTCGCGACGATCATGTATTTCGCGATCGGAACGCCGATCGGCGTGGTGGTGCTGATCGGAAACCTGATGCTTCTCGGGGTCCAGGCGAAGCTGGTCGGCACGGGCTCGGTCTGGAAGACGGTGATGTCTGTCATCGTGACATCGACCCTGACGGATCTCATGATGGGGCCGCTCCAGATCCAGCCGCTTGCGAAGGATGCCCTGCTGGCCTGTCTGTACGGCGGCATCCTGTCCGGCATCGGGGTCGGGCTGACGTTCCGGGCGGGCGGCACCACGGGCGGTATCGACATCGTGGCGCTGATCCTGCATCACCGGTGGCACATCCCGATCGGCGACACCATTCTCGGCATGAACTTCCTCATCACCATGATCGCGGGATACGTCTTCGGCCCGAACCTGGCGCTGTACGGCCTGATCACGGTGTTCTTCAGCGGCAGGGTCATCGACACCGTGCTCGAGGGCATGTCGGTCTACCGGTCCGTGCTGATCATCTCGAAACAGGCCGACGAGATCGCCTGGGGCATCATCGAGGAGCTGCACCGCGGCGTCACCCGCCTCGACGGCATGGGGATGTATACGAGCCGGCCCACGCACATCCTGCTCGTGGCGGTCCGCCGCCAGGAGATGCCGATGCTGCGCTGCCTCATCCACGAGTTCGACCCGAACGCCTTCGTGATCGTCGGCGAAACCCGCCAGATCCTTGGTAAAGGCTTCATCGACCTCGGCGAACAGGTCCGCCGCGAATCCGCCACCTGACCCCCGAATCGGATCACCACAAAGATACAAAGACGTTTCACCGCGTGCCTTTGTGGTGAACCCGGTTCTCACTTGCGGGATGCGCGTTTTTTCGACGTCACCTCGGCGGCGAGACGTTCGGCCTCGTCGACCATGTCGGACAGCAGCGTGATGCCGGCTTTCCAAAAGGCCGGTTTCTTGATGTCGAGGCCCATGCGCTTCGTCAGCACCTCAGGGCTCTCCGAGCCGCCGGCGGCGAGAAGTTCCATGTATTTCGGGACGAATGTCTTGCCGTTCTTTCGATACAGAGCATACAGCGAAAGAACCAGCAGTTCGCCGAACGCGTAGGCATAGCAGTAGAACGGTGAATGTATAAAATGCGTTATATAGCACCACCACCGGCGGTAGCCGGGCGTCAGCTCAACCGAGTCGCCGAACATCGTGCGGTTGGTCTCGATCCACAGGTCGCTCAGCTGGTCGGGGTTCAACTCGCCCTGCTCGCGACGCGCCTCGTGCAGTTTTTGCTCGAAGCGGGTCATGCAGACCTGCCGGAACACCGTGGCGAAGGCGTCCTCGATCTTGCCGCACAGGAGCGCGAGCTTGACTTCAGGCTTCTTCTGCCGCTCGAGCAGGGCGTGGAACGTTAACATCTCGCCGAACACACTCGCCGTCTCGGCCAGCGTCAGCGGGGTGTCGGACTGGATATAGCCGCGCTCCTGCGAGAGGAACTGGTGGATGCCGTGGCCGAGTTCGTGGGCGACGGTGCTCACGTCGCGCAGCCGCTCGCTGTAATTCACGAGAATGTAGGGGTGCGCGTCCGGCGTTCCGGGCGCGCTGAATGCCCCGCCACGCTTTCCGGGCCGTAGTTCGGCGTCGATCCAGCGTTTCGAAAAGAACAGCCCGGCGATCGTGCCTGCCTGCGGGGAGAACGCGCCGTAGGTCGAGGTCACGAGCTCGCGGCACTCTTCCCAGGAACAGGGGGGCAAATCGCGCGAAACCGGCGCGTAACGGTCGTAGTCATACAGCTTCTTCAGGCCCAGCAGACGGGCTTTCAGCCTGTAGTAGCGCGCCACCATGCCGGTGCTCTCGTCGCAGATGCGCAGCAGCGTGTCGACGGTCTTCTGGTCGATCTCGTTCGACAGGTTGCGGCTGGCCATCGGGTGGGGGTAGCTCCGAAGCCGGTCGATCGTCGCGTGGTCCTGCACGAGCGTGTTGAACATGAACGTCAGGGGCCGCAGGTTTGCCTCAAAGCCCTCCGTCAGGCCCTCGGCCGCCGCGCGCCGGGTCTCGCGGTCGGGGTCATACAGCATCGCGAGGGCTTCCTGCTCGCTCAGGTCGCGGGCTTTCCCCTTGGCCTTCACGGGGAATCGCATCGCGCCCAGCGTTTCGTCGAACAGGCGCACGAACGCTCGCGAGCCGGTGTTCTCGAGCTCCTCGATGATGCGCTCCTCCGGCTCCGACAGCACGTGCGGCCGGTACCGGCGCGACGCCTCGAGGAAGTGTCGCCAGGGGGCGACGGCCTTGTGCGCGATCAGCGCCTTCGCGATGTTCTCATCGATGGCGCACCACTCGAGCATGAAGAACAGCAGGTGGGTGTGAATGCCGGTCGTGCGCTCCTGGACGCTTTGCATGAGGCGGCCGTATTCCGGGTTCTGTGTGTCGGCCGAGAACAGCAGGTTCGAGTAGATGGCGGGCCGGTCGCGCAGGACGAGGATCTCCTCGTATTCCTTGACGGCGGCGGCCAGGCCAGGTCCGCTCATGCCGCGCTTCAGCGTGCCCTTGTATTTTTTCTCGAACGCGATCGCGCGCTTTTCGGCTTTGGCCAGGTCGGCTTCGAGGGTCGGATCTTTCGGCGATGCATACAGGTCTTTCAGGTTCCAGCAGACGCCGGAGGCAGAGTTGACGGTCCCGGTCGAGCGTTGTTTCGCCACGTGAGTTTCCTTTCTGTGCGTGCGAGGGTCGTATCAATTGCCGAGAAGGGGCTTGTCGAGGTTCTGTTCGGAAACGGCATCCGGCTCTATATCTGTATCGGGTGTTGCCGGTGCTTCGGGAGACTCCGCGGGTTCCGACTTTGGAACGGTGGGAGCCGGCGGGGCCTCGGCCGGGATCACGGGCGCCGGTTTCGACGGGTCGAAGCCGTTCTCCATCCGGAGCGTGATGACGCGGCGCAGGTAGACGCTCTGCCGGGAAAGGGGAATCGAGAAGTTTTTCGACGCGGCCTGGCAGACGAGTTCCATCTCGGCCAGCGCCTCGCGCTTCTGCCCGCGCGCCTGGAGAACGTAACTTCGGCCCATGCGCGCGTCGAGCGACGTCGGGTCGATCGAAAGAGCATGTTCGTAATCGGCCATCGCCCCGTCAGCGTCTTTTTTCACGAGGCGGATATTGCCTCGGATGAAATATCGCCGGGCAAGGGAAGCCCCTTTCGCGTTTCCCGACGGATCGGCGAGCCTAAGCCCCTGATCCATGTCGGCCAGGGCGCGGTCGGGCACCTTCGCCTGGAACAACACTTCCCCGCGGGCCAGATAGCCTCCGGCATACTCGGGACGAAGCGCCACGAGTTTGTCCAGATCGGCCAGAGCCCGGTCGAACTCATACCTGTTGCGGTTCGCGGCGGCGCGACATTCATAGGCGGAGCCGAGCTTCTCGCCGGAAAGGCCGCCGAAGTTGATCGCGCGGCTCGCGAACCGGATCGCCTGGTGCGAATCGCCTTTTTTCAGGGCGCTCCAGGCCGTATCGACGTCGTTCTCACCGTTGAATACACAGCCGGGTGCGAAAAGGAGGGATGTGATGCCCATGACGAGGAGAAGAACGTGAAAGGCCGTTCTCGAGCGGGATGTCATGACGCTTCTCCTTCCGGTTCGGCTTTGCTCGCGGACTTCTCGTCGTCACGGAGGGCGACGGCAAGGAGAATCCACATGACCAGCGCATCGAGAACGACGCTGACCAGCCACATGAAGCCGGACATGCCGCCTCCGTAGGCGCGCACGCTTCCCATCGCGGCGAAGGTTTCGATGCCTTTTCCCGAAACGATGCCGCCCAGGTAGGCCAGGGGTTCGAACCATGGCTGCGCGAGGCCGATGCCCGCGATCTGGCCGGCCCAGAAAACAGCCAGCAGGGGCAGGGTCCAGCGCCAGACCGAGGCGTTCGACTCGGGAGAACCGGTCGGATCGGGCCTCACGCGATGAAACAGCCAGCCGATGATGCCGGCACAGGCTGCCCCGTGAAAGATGACCAGAAATCCCGCCCAATACCGGAGCCAGCCGGCAGCGATGCCGACGAGGGCCGTCACCGCGAAGGCCGTCAGGATATTCCGGAAGGTAGCCATCGGATCCTCCCTCTCCATGTCGTGAATGTTCCCAAGTGTAACAAAACGCAGCGGCGTTCGACACCTATCCTGAACCAATCAGCTGATGAAGCTGATGTCGAAGATGAAATCCCGATGCGTTTCCGATAACGAGGATGTTTCAGCGGAGTGTCTCCGTGATTCACATTCGATCATGCCGGGAATGTGCGGAAACTCATGCGTTCGTCCTGCCGGAATTTGGGCAATCTCTGGCGGCGCATTTCCGGTTTTTTGTTGCGCAAGCTGTTTTTACAGGGTGGCATGAAAAATGCTTTATCACCGCTTCCTCAAGAGAGGTTTGAAATGAATTTGGAGGTTCTTCCGTGAAATCGCTGTTTCGGACCGTCTGCTGTTTCGTCTTGATCGCCTCCCTACTGTTCCAGGCCGCGCCACAGGTGCTGGCCCAGTCGTGCGACGTCTATGCCGTCCTGAACGGCGCCCATGCCGCGCTCGAGGAAGCACGGTGCGCGATCGCGTGCAGTACCGGATACGCCTCGCTTCAGGTGGCGACGAGATACCTTGATCAGGCGAGAAGTATCGTCGGGAACTATACTTTCGCGGGGTGCTACCGTCATCTCGCGTCCGACCTGCGCCGCGGCATCGACAAGGCCAAGGTCCAGATTCTCTGGAATGACCGGGGCGACGCGCTTGAAATCGTTGTCAGGTTGCTCCGGACCGTCGAACGGGCTCAGGCCAACCCCTCGGCTCACGCGCGGAACAACCGTTCGGCCGCCGGCGCGCTGGTCGCCGCTCCCGTCGCCGCCGGTCTGGGCGCCCTGCTCTGGGGCCTGTTTCGCGGTTGGAACTGGGGCCAGGTTTCCACCGGCATCGGCACTCAGCTGAACAACCGGTTCACCCTCAACAATCACGTGTTCACCCACTGATTCCTGCTTTCCCCGCCGAAAGGGCCCCATGCACTCCCGCCCGAGTGCGCCGGGGCCCTTTCTTTTTCGTTCCTGTCTCTCGCATTCTTCTTTGACTTTCCACCTGTATTCCACCACAATGGGCGCCGGAAGTGGTACCATTGTTTCCTGCACCAACAAAGCCGTTTTCTCGTTTCCGTTCGTGCGGAGTCTGTCGAAGCACGAAATGGCTTTCGCCCCTCTACGACAGTCTCATGACGGGCTTCGACAAGTTCATGGCGAACGAAGAGGGATTGCACAGGACTCGATACTTCAGGTGCGCCGCCAGGAGAACGTTTGTATATGATAAGATATAATGATGCACTGGGCATGAGGAACGTATTTGGGCGGTGCGCCGCCTTGCTGGTTCTTGCCGCGATGATGACGGCGTTTCCGGTTTCGGCCGATGAGCCGAAGGCGCGCAACGTCGCATCCGAGCCGGCGTTCTGGGCGGCGCTCGAGAAGGACGTCGCCGCGACGTTGCTGCCGATCGCCCCCGACATCGACGCATTCAGGCTCGGCCTGGAGATCGGCCAGGGGGATCGCGCCGTCGGAAGCGGCACGATCAGCATGAAGAAAAACGATCATGCGCTTCTGGAGCTCTCCGCGCAGGGCGCTCTGTTCCGGTATCTGGCCGTCGGAGCCACGGCGACCTGTCTCCTCGACCTCGGCGGCACGCAGACCCTGTTCGTTTCGGGCTCGGAGCGCCAGATTCCCATTCCCACCGTCAGAATCGACCGGGCGGCGGAAGGGGAGTTCGCGATGAACCTCGTGATGAACCTCGCCGTGCTCGTCGCGACGCGGCCCATCGATATCGGCGTGCATCCGCAGACCCCGGCGCATATCGCGAAAAAACTGCGCGAGACGCATCCCTGGTGTCTCGAAACCCCGTCCGAACTCCGATTCTCGAAAGAGCAGGCCGCTTCGCCGACCGTCGTCCTCGCTCGGCGTGACGGGTTCATCACCGCCTTCGAACTGGTGTTTCCGCAGGACGGCGCCCCGCCGGTCCGCGTGCGCGTCGATCCGCTTGCGATCGGTGCCGCCGCGCAACATCCCGACATGGCCGGCTTGTTCCCCCCCGGGAGAATCCCCGAACCCGGCGCCGACACCCTGATCACCTTCATGCACGGGTTTTACAACGTGCTGTCGGGAATGATTCCGAGGTAATTTCCCGGCCCCCCCGTACCATGAGTATGATGATAGAACCCCGCGGGGGAGTTCGAACATTTCTGAAAGAGGCTCGCATGAAAATCGCGGCACGAGTAGGCGCGCTGGTTCTGGCGGCGGTTCTTTCGGCGAATCTGGCCTGGGGTCAGTCCGCCTCGTCGAAACGCGCGTCGAAAACCTCGAAGCAGCGCGCGGAAGCCGTCGAGGCTCCCCAGGACTCGTTCGAGTTCGTCTTCTATTATCAGCGCATCGACGAGGTCATGCCCGTACAGCGCGGAACCCCGGCCGCGGCGATCGAGGCCGTTCGCGAGCATGCTTCCAACGTGAAGCGTGTTCCGGCCTCCGACTGGCGAAAACGCCTGATCAAGGCAGATCTGACGCGTGAAGGCCGGCAGGAAGTCAGGTCTGATGACGAGAGTTTTCGATACAGGGTGTTCGTCACGAAAGTCCGCGACGAGGCACATCTGCTTCAACTGATGGGCGCGACCACTGACACCGCCATTCTCTCGGACGGCCAGCGGGCCCTTCTGGCTGCCTATCGCCATGCGAAGGAACAGGCACTGATCGAACGGATGAAGCAGGGGGCCCGGAAGCGGGTCGAAGTGGTTCTGACGGATACCAACGGTCACAATGGCAGTAACGTCATTCGTGATTTCTGGCCATACAGCAATGGCGACCTGCTCCAGCTCAGCTCCCTGAGGTTCAATACCCCCGACGGCGAAGACGAAGCCCGCTCGACGATGGTGCATGAATGCGCGCACTCGATGGATCGCGCGCAAGCCGAGCGCGATGCTCCCTACGGCCCGGACGGCACCCATTACATCAATGAAGTGATCAAGCCTCGGGCAGCCTTCATGGAGGGCTGGGCCGTGTTCCTGCAGATGCAGGACTCTCCCGAGCGCGCCTCGTGGTGGCCCGTCGTCTGCCGAAATGTGAAGATCGAGCGTTCGAAGGGCGTCTACGACACCGCTTCGGCGACCGCCCTCGACGGAATCACGCTGACCCGAGTCGAGGGGATCAACGGTCTTGTCCTGTTGAATATCTCGAAACTTCCGGGCGGCATGGAAAAACTCATGCTCACGTTCCGCGCGACCAACAGAGCCGATCGCACGCTCGGGGATTTTTTGAAAGACTATGTCTCCAGGAATCCCGACCAGGCCTTGGATGTCGCGCGGATCTTCGATGACTGCACCCATGGAAAACTTTCCGACGCTGAGATGAAGGAATTCCTCGGAAACGGCGATGCCGTGAAAGCGTTTCTGCAGGCTCGGCAGACCGCCGTCGAAGCCGACGCCGCCTCATCGGCCCCGGCTCCGGAGACCCCCGTGGAACCGGCTCAGTCTGATGATGAAGAAACTGGCGAGGACGTCAGCATCGACTCGAAGAATCAGCGAAACCCGTTCTTGGGCGGAACGATCGAACCGTAAAAGCATCACCACAGAAAAAAGAGACGTGGAGACCAGTTATGAAGCTTCTGTATAAATGTATTGCATGTTCTCTTGCCGCACTCGTGGCGCTCGGAATATGCGCCGAGTTGTCGATGGCATCCGAGTTCCGGTATCTCGTGCCAGGAAACATCGTCATGACCCTCGAACCCAGCCCGGAGGCGATCGGGCTCGAGTCGCTGCCCCTGACCGCAACGATCCGCGCGAAGGTCGGTACGCCGAAAAATATCGACGTCTTTTTTGAGTCGACCCCTGATCTGAAGGTGTATCCCGAGAAAACGAGCCTCTCCGTGCTCGCGACGGAGCCGCTGAAGACCAGGGTGGTGGTCACGAAGACCGGAGCGATGCCGAATGACCTTGACGAGTCCTGGATCCGCATGCGCGTCGTTTACGAGCCCGATTACGACAGCCTGCTCCAGATGGTCGAGAACCCGTTCCGGTATCCCGACCCGAACGAGCGCCAGCGGCTCGTGGACCGGATCCTGAAAAACTCGGAAAAGCGTGCCCGCCAGACCGACGCCGTCCGGTATTTCCCCGCCCTCCACACCAGCCAGAACTGACATTTGCGCAGGCCCACCGAGGGCAAAGAAATTCCCTGTGATTCGACTCGGTCCTGTCGAATATGACGGGAAGTCATTGCGTTCATTCCATGGACAGGGTGGGTACTCCGGGTTTTGGTTTCTGCGGGTATAATTGGGGAAATATGAGCGTTTCCGGAGGGTGAGTATGCGACGTCTGCGAATCGGGATTCTCGGTGCCGTTGTTGCGCTGGCCCTCCTTGCCGCCCCCTTGTCGGCCTGGGGGCCGATGACGCACCTGGCCGTGAACACGCGCGCCTGGTCGCAGGCCGCCCTTGATGCGCGGCTGCTGCGGGCCGTTCCGGACGGCATGAAAGACCTGTTCATCGGCGGCGGGCCAGCCCCAGACATCAAATTCAACGCCGGCGACGGGTTCCCTCGCGAGTTTCACTTCGATCCGGAAACCATCCTGAGAATGGTCGACCTGGCGAAGAACGATCCCCGCTACGGTCTCGCCGATGTTGCGATGGCCCTGGGCTGGGCCGGCCACCTGTTTGCCGAGGTTCCGTCGGCGCATACGAGCGAAGGGTATCCATCCACCAAACTCACGGTTCCGCTTTCGAACGCGGGATATATCAACCATCAGCTGTGCGAGCTCTGCACCGACATTCTCGTTTACCGCGACATGAAGGACGAGCTGCGCAAGGCGACGGTCAGCTTCCCGGTCCGCCTGCTCGAAGCTTCGATGAAGGCGGAGCACGAGCGCGATCCGAAGATCGCCACGATGTCTGCCGAAAATCTCAAGACGGCGGGAAACGCCTTCCTGCCGACTGCCGTCGGCGTCCGCACCATCGCCGACTACCTCCTCGAGGAACGACCCGACCTGCTCGACGAGATGGATGCCTTCTACGGCGAGCGCCGGGAACATGTCGACCGAAGCGTGGGCGACGTCGCTGCCATGCTGCGCGAGCACGGCCTGCTGAAGACGGCCAAGGCCTCGACCGAGAGCGCCGACCGCGCCTATCGCGTCCGGGTTCCCCTCCAGGGAACATTCAAAGACAAGGCAAAGACATTCGTATATAACGCTCTGTATAAATCGCTTCGCACCGGCGTGGCGAACGATATCTTTACGTTCGTGACCTGCCATGCAATCGACGGCGTCATCTCGAACGGCCTCAAGGACAAGTTGACGGAAGTCGCGGGCAAGGCCGTCGGAGGGAGTATCGCCGGAGACAAGCGGCACCAGCAGATCGTCATCCGGTTCGTCAGCGGGCTCCTCGCTCGCCACGATCTCACCTTCCCTGAAATCATCGCGTATGCCATCGAAGGCATCGAGACCGATCCGACGTTCGTCGCGAAGCGGCAAAAGCAGTTCGCGGCGCTCGGCCTCGCGACGGACGGTCGCCGGAAATACGGCGCCGCCGACGTCTCGGCCGCGATCGCCGAAGTGAAGCGCATCGAGGATGTGCGGCGCGAGTGGCCGTGGTTCTGGCCGTTCCGGCCGTCCCTCGAAAAGCTCGCCGATGCGCGCTCCCGGGCTTCCCGGCTGATGGCGTTCATGATCCTCGACGATGCCGCCGCAGCGCCGATCCTGAAATCCCGCGCCGCGGCGCTCCTGAAGGCCGACCGCGCGCTTCGCGCGGCGATGTGGAACTCCCGCTCGACGAGCTGGTTCACCCCGATCAAAAAGTGGAGGGCCCGGCAGGAGTTCGAAAAAGCCGAGGCCGCCCTGGCTCCGCAGGAGTTGTTCTTCGCCCAGCTGATCGCGGTTCAGCAGGAGATCGGCACGGGAGCGGACCGTGCGGCGAAGCTCGAAAAACTCTGGAACCAGGCCGACATCCGGCGCCGCGAGATCAGGACATGCCTCGCGAACGCCCGCGCCGCCCTCACGAAGCTCCCGGTCACGCGTCTTGCCGATCGTGAAAGGGTGAAAGACGAGATCCGGAATCTCGAAAACGACGCACGGGCCGCCGACGAATACGTCGCTGCCCTCGAGATGCTCCGCAACACGGGCTCTGCACCGGTCGCAGGCACCGCCTCAGACACGGCGGCCGTTTCCCCGGTTGCCCTTTCCGTGAGCGAAACGCCTGCGGTCACGATGCCGGAGAAATACGCCGGGCGCACCGATCTGGAACTCCGCCGCCTGCGCGAAGCCGCCTACAAGAAATACACGGCGCTGACCCAGTCCCGCACGACGGACGACCCCGAAGCGATCGCGGCCCTGCAGGAACTCCGCGAGATCGACCAGGCCCGTCGTGCTCTCGAAGCCATGCAGGGAGCGAAGTGACC
>JAGOCE010000348.1 GCA_017998915.1 Candidatus Ozemibacteraceae bacterium | reverse complement strand
ATGGACGCCGACGAAGTTGTCCGTGGTGAAGTTCCAGCCTTCCTTCTTGCAGACCTGGCGAATCACGGCGCGGATGTTGAGAGCGTGCCAGATGCTGCGGCGGGGAAGTTCCTTCAAGCCGGAATATCGGGCGATATCGCGCATCTCATCGACCACCACGGGGTCGACGATGAAGGAGGGGACGTTGAATTCCTCGTGGAACGAGTATGCGAGCACGCCGCCGATATTGCTCGCGTGTTCGCCGTAGGTGCAGTTCTTGAGGTCCTCAGCCATCTTTGCCGAGACGGTGTAGGTTCCGCCGACCATCGGCTTGAGCAGGCCGCCTCGGCCCACGACGGCGCTCAGATCGGTTGGAGCGAGACCCTGCTGCTTGAGAAAGTCGAGCATGACCTGCCGGCGCATCGGGACCTGATCGAGAATCCGGGGATACGCTTCGAGGTCTTTGGCCGCATGGTCTACCTTGCCGGTCGCGACGGGCTTCTCGTTCTCGAAGAGGCCAAGTTTTGTTGAGGTGGAGCCGGGATTGACGACGAGAATTCTGATGGGAGCGCTCATGATTCCTTTCCTTGGTGGCCCAGGCGGAAGGGCGTTTCTGTTTTTTCGCGCGTGCCCTTCTTACACCCGTCGGCCCGGTGAATGGCCCGATGGTCCGGCGCTATCTTCGCCGGTTGGTTCCGTTGTCCGAACGTTTCTGCCAAGCTGAAACCCTTTTTCCCGCATGGTGAGAATGAGAGGGTCAGACCGATGGATTTCCTGCGAATGGTAGCACCCCACCGGAAGCCTGTCAAATGAGCCAGTGAAGCCGGATTTACTGCCAACCGCCGTTGAGGAATGGGTTGTGCACGGCTTCGTGGGACAGGTGCGTTGACGGGCCATGGCCGGGAAGGGCGAGTCTGTCTCCGAGGGGCAGCAGGCGCTCCCGGATCGATCTGATGAGCTGGGCACCGTCTCCGCCGGGAAAATCCGAGCGGCCGATCGAGCCCGCGAACAGGGCATCGCCGGTGATGACAGCCTGCTCGAACACAAGGGCCAGCCCGCCCGGGGTGTGGCCGGGAACGGCGATGACGCTTCCCCGGTCGCGACCGACCGCGATCTCGTCGCCGTGCCTGACCAGCGTTTCCGGCGGTCGCGCGGTGAAGGCGGTATCGAGGAACAACGACAGGTTGAGCCGGGCATCGCCGAGCATCGGGGCGTCTTCCTGCGAACAGAGCACCTTCGCGCCCGTGGCGGCGCGGACGGCCTCGAGGCCGGCGATATGATCGGCATGACCATGCGTCAGAAAAATGCGTGTCGATGTCCAGGCGAGTTCCTTCAGCCGGCTCATCAGCCGCGGATCGTCTTCGGCCGGATCGACGATGAGGCCGTCGCGTGCCTGCGGGTCATACACGAGATACGTGTTGACGTCGAGCGGGCCGAGGGTGAGACATTCTATGATGAGGTTCCCTGATCGATACTGGTTTGTCATCGGCGTCATGACTCGTCAGAGGTCGTTTTCATACATGATCGGCTTCAGAATGCCAATGAACGGAAGGTTTCGATAAAAGTCCTTGAAGTCGAGCCCGTACCCCACGGCAAACTCGCTCGGAAGCTCGAATCCGCAGTAGTCGATCTTGATCTCGCGCTTGTGGCACTGGGGCTTGCTGCAGAGCGTGCAGACCTTGAGACTGCGCGGGTGCCGCGTCGCGAGCAGGTCGATCAGATACGACAGGGTCAACCCCGTATCGACGATGTCCTCGACGATCAGGACATTCCTGTCCTCGATGCATTCGTTCAGATCCTTCAGAATGCGCACCACGCCCGAGCTTTTCGTCGCGTGGCCGTAACTGCTGATGGCCATGAACTCGGTGTTCACCGGAAGATCGATGTGCCTGCACAGATCTGCCATGAACAGAAAGGCGCCCTTCAGAACGCAGACCAGCACGAGGCTTTCCCCTTTGTAGTCTTCGGTGATCTGCTTTCCGAGCTGGGCGATCCGGCTCTGGATCTCGTGCGTGGGAATGAGGACCCGTTCGATGTCGGGGTGGGAGGATTTCACGGCAGTTTGACTCCCCTGGCCCACTCGATCGTCCGCCGCAATCCCTCATCGAGAGTGACTTTCGGCTCCCAGCCGAGCATCGTTTTCGCCCGCGTGATGTCGGGACGGCGGCGCCTGGGGTCGTCGACCGGAAGCGGCTTCGAAACGATCGGCAGCGCGCTTCCCGAGATCGCGAGGATGCGCTCGGCGAACTCTTTGATCGTGAGCTCGGTCGGATTGCCGAGATTGGTGGGGAACGGGTCGCCGCGCTCCATGACGGCCATCATGCCGTCGACGAGGTCGGAGACGTAACAGAAGCTGCGTGTCTGTGACCCGTCGCCGAACAAGGTCAGCGGCTCGTTACGCAGCACCTGCGAGATGAACGCCGGCACCACGCGGCCGTCGTTCAGCCGCATGCGCGGTCCGTAGGTGTTGAAGATGCGAATGATCCGCACATCGACCTTGTGGTAATCGCGGTAGGTGACCGTCAGCGCTTCGGCGAACCGCTTCGCCTCATCATAGCAGGAGCGGGGGCCGACCGGGTTCACGTGGCCCCAGTAGTCTTCTTTTTGCGGGTGAATCTCGGGGTCTCCGTAGACCTCCGAGGTCGAGGCGAGCAGAAGCCGCGCTCCGTGCAGCTTCGCCATGCCCAGCATGTTGTGCGTGCCGAGCGCACCGACTTTCATGGTGGGTATCGGGAGCTTCTGGTAATCGATCGGACTGGCCGGCGAAGCCAGGTGGTAGATGCGGTCGATTTTGTCGCCAAGGTAGATCGGCTTCGTGATGTCGTGCTCGACGAGCGTGGCGGCGCCGCTCTCGAGATGATTGGCGACGTTTTCGCGACAGCCGGTGACGAAATTGTCGAGAATGATGATCTTGTGGCCCTGTTCGATCAGCCTGTCGACGAGATGTGATCCGATGAAGCCGGCCCCGCCGGAAACGACGATGCGCATGAGGTGTCTCCTGGAAATATTCTGAGTCGCCATTCAATCATTCACGACCCGAAAAATCAATGTCGATTTCTGGAACTTTCGCTTTCGACTCGGGTCTATACCCTGTGCCCGGGTGAAAATGCCCGGCATCAGCGAATACTCCGGGCAACCGGCTCGAGGAGGCATGATATGCATCGTACACACCGAACTCGCGGCGTTCTGGTCGCCGTTTTCTGTTTGCTGCTGATCGTCGGTCTCGTTGGAACCCCGCTCGCGGCTTCTGCAGAACCCGGCCAGGCCGCGCGTGAACTCCAGATGGCATTCACCACGGTCGCAAAAACGCTGAAGCCGAGCGTCGTCAACATCCGCGTCGAGCGCACCGAAGGTGGTCAGACCGGCCAGACAACCGACGAAGACGATGAAAGCCAGTTCAGGGGTACCCCGTTCGAAGACCTCTTCAAGGATTTCTTCAGGAACATGCCGCGCGGCCGGAAATTCGGCCCTCGCTCGCCCTTCAAGTCCGAGGCCGCCGGATCTGGCGTCATCTTCAACGCGAACGGCACGATCCTGACGAACAACCATGTCGTGAAGGGTGCTTCGAAGATGACCGTCAAATTTCATGACGGGAAAGAGGCTACGGCCACCATGGTCGGCCAAGACCCCCAGAGCGACCTGGCCGTCATCAAGGTACAAGTAGACTTTCCGCTTCAGGCGGCCCAGTTCGCCGATTCCGACAAGACCGAGGTAGGCCAGTGGTGCATGGCCATCGGGAGTCCGCTCGGACTCGAACAGACCGTGACCGTCGGCGTCGTCAGCGCGGTTGGACGCTCGGGCATCGGCGCGACGGCGATCGAGGATTTCATACAGACCGATGCAAGCATCAACCCCGGCAATTCGGGCGGCCCGCTGGTCGATCTCGATGGACGGGTGATCGGCATCAACACCCTGATCTTCGCCGCCCCAGGTTCGGGAATCGGCTTCGCTATCCCGTCGAACATGGCGAGCCGCGTTGCAACGCAGATTTCCGAGACCGGCTCGGTCGAACGTCCGTACATCGGCATCACCATGCAGCCCGTAACCCCTGAACTGTCCGAACATTTCTCGCTTGGCGACAAGAACGGCGCCGTCGTCATGGAGGTCAACCCCGACACCCCGTCCGCCAAGGCGGGCCTTCAGCAGATGGATATCATCCGGTCGATCGACGGAAAGGAAATCAAGTCGACCAACGACGTTCAGAAATATATCCTCAGCCGGAAGGTCGGCGACACCGTTTCGTTCGACATCCTTCGGAATGGCGAGAAGAAGACGATCCCGATCAAGCTTGAACGCATGCCCCGCACCTTCGGCCTTCGCGACCCCGAAGACCTCCTTCACCAGGAAAATGACGTTGGGAAGAAGGGAAGTGAGGAACACCCCTATAAGAGCCTCGGCTTCTCGTTCAAAGTGCTGACGCCTGAGCTTGCTGAACAGATGCGGATCGAAAAAAAGTCCGGTCTCGTCGTCACGGATGTCGAAGAAAATTCACCGGCAGCGGAAGCCGGCCTTCGCCCTCGGGACGTCATCACGCAGATCAACGGCAGCGCCGTGACCGATGAAGCCTCTCTCGTTTCTGCGCTGAAAACCCCGTCGGGCGCCAGGAAAAGCTCCGTATTCGTGGTGATCCGGGAAGGTACCCCGCTGTTCCTGGT
>JAGOCE010000347.1 GCA_017998915.1 Candidatus Ozemibacteraceae bacterium | reverse complement strand
GTCGCAGTGGGCGGGATCGTGCAGACGAGCTCTTTGCGGAGCGTCTCCATGACCTCGCTCACTTCGGGACGGTCATCCGGTTTTTTTGCCAGCATGCGGCCGAGCAGGTCGGCAAACCGGCTGATGGAAGGATTTGATGTGATGATCTCGATGGGCGGGGGCTCGTTCAGGTGCATCAGGGCGATGGCGAGCGCCGGGTCGGCAGCTGAATCGCCCGCATCGAAGGGAAGCTTGCCGGTGAGGAACTCCCAGAACATGACGCCGATGGCGTAGATGTCGACCTTGTGGGTGACGTCGGCCTTTCCGAGGCACTGTTCGGGGGCCATGTAATGCGGCGTGCCGAGCGCGACCCCGGTCTTCGTCTGCTTTTTCGCTGTCTTGGCGATGCCGAAATCGAGGATCTTCAGCTGGCCTTCGCGGTTCGCTAGAATATTAGCAGGTTTAATATCTCTGTGGATAATACCCTTCTGGTGGCAGGCCGAAATGCCGTCGAGAAGCTCGACGAAATGTTCGAACAGGAGCGTCTGGTTCTCGAGATACTGGTCGCGAAACCGGTCGATCGGCTTTCCGTCGACGAACTCCATGACCAGGAAGGGCACGTTCAGCCCTTCGTCGATATCCGAGGCGTATACCGAAATGACGGCGCGATGGTTGATCGTGGCGAGAACACGGCCTTCATTGATGAAGCGCTGGCGGATCTCCTCGTTCGAATCCGCTTCGAGGAGAAATTTGATCGCAACTTCCCGACCGAGATTGACGTCAAGGGCCTTGTACACCTGTCCCATGCCGCCGACGCCCAGTTGAGCGATGATTTTGTAGTGTCTTCCGATTATCTGGTCGGGCTTGATCATGTGTTGGTAATGTACCGGCAGATGAAGACCGAGTCAAGCCCGGAGAGAAGACAGGGAAAAATCGGGGCGTTTGTGCTAACGTGAAGAACCGGGCTCGAGATCGAGATATGATCGATGCCCCGAGAGGATGAATCGCGGACATTCTGCATGGAAGACCCGAAAAAAACGCAACTTGACGACATAGCGCAGGAGCTTGAGCGCCGGAGGGCCGAGCGGCTGGCCGGGCACATTCAGATCAGACGCCGTCGCGTGATCCTGCGACGGTTGCTGATGTTCTGCGCCTTCGTGCTTGCGACGCTGGCCGGCATTTTCATCTTCAACTTCTTCCGTCTCAACAGCAACGTCATCGAAGGGCACGTCAAACAGGGCCTGATGGAACTCGCCCGGGACAAGGCGCCGTTTACGGTCAGGAGGATTTCGGGTGACCTCATTTCCGGTATCGAGATTCAGGATCTCGTCGTTCAGAATCCGCATGTCAAAACCGGCGGCCTGCTGCTCTCGATCCCGCGGATCACCCTGCGATACTCGCTATGGGACGTCTTCCTCGGGCGCATCGTGCTCGAGAGGCTGATCGTGACCGATCCGTCGGTCGTGCTTGCCCGTGACGGCGAGGGAAGAGGCAACTGGAACTTCGCGGCTCCCCGTCGCGCCGGGGATGCGACGGTCGGGTCGGCGACGGCTGAACCGTCGACGGCGGCGCCAACGGCCGGGCCGGAAACCGAAGAGGAGCTGACGGAGCGGATCGCCGACAGGTATCTCCAGCATATCGAGCTGAAAAACGTCAGCCTGCTGATCCCGAAACCACGCGACCTGTTCCCGGACCAGACCCTGATGAAACTCCTCCGAATTCCGCCTGGGAACGTCCAGATCGCAGGCGTGAACCTCCTGCTGAGGAAGTATCCGCATCCCGACTTCATCTCCCACGTGCTTCGCCTTTCGACGCCCCGGGATCCCGCGTGGCTGACGATGCAGGTCAGCCGCACGCGCGCCTCGGGGGATGTCACCGCATCCATGGACGTCCTGAAACAGGGAGTCGACCTCCTGATCAGGAACATCGGGGAACGGGGCCGCTTTGTAAGCATGTTCGACCGCAGAAAAAAAGATCGGATGAACGTGCGCCTCATCGTCTCGAGAACGGGGGAGACCTTCATCGAGCGCATCCGGGACCTTTCCGGCGTCCTCGATTTCGGCGATCTTTCCCCGCTTCAGGCCCTTCTGCCTGAAGGCGCGAAGATCGGCGGCGCGGTGAAAATGACGGCCTCGTCGACGGAAGGCGCCTCGCTCGTCGAGTCGCGCATCGAGATCGGCGTCGCGAGCCTCGATGTCCTGCTTCCCGGAATTCTTCCGATCGAGCGGCTGAACGTCGGTGCCCTTCTCCAAAACCGTCATGCGCTCATCACGCGATGTGACGGCTTTATCGCGAGCATGCCGACCTCGCACGTCGGAGGCATCGATTTTACATCCCCCGGAAACGCCCTCGCAAGCTTCTCTTCGGATCTCGGGGGTGAGCGGATGACGGTCGAGGGACAATGGAAATCCGAGAGCGAGACGCTGACCACGATCCAGGCCAGGGTCGGCCGGAGCGCCGGCCATGCCGGGATACGCCTCGAGAGGCTTCGCGAGAGCGGCATGATCGCCTACGGCAGGGTCAGGTTCGATGCCGGTATTCGGGAGGGCGGAAGCCTGTGGGATATCGTTCCGCTCAAACTGCTTCCTCGTGCCGCCGTCGGGAAGCTTTCGGAATACTTCTCCCGCGTCGACCTCGTGGGCCCCCTCCGAATCGAGGCCGAACTGCCTGACCCCGAGGGTGTCGACCAGGGCCATGCCGTCGTCGATCTGTGCGGTGCAAGTCTCGTGAGCCGGGAGCATCCCGATGACAAGCTCCGTCTCGGCGGCGTCCTGCGCCTTTCGAGCGGAACGATCGACCTGGCCAGTGTTTCCGCGAGCCTGACCTCTCTCGTCACCGAGTCGTCCGGCCGCATAGCGGTCCGGACAGGAGGCAAAGATATCGAGTCGTATACGATAACCATCGTTTCCCGGCTCGACGGGGGGAAGCCGTTCGTCATCACCGGCGACAAATTCTGGAACAGCCTCGGGCTGAAGGGAACGCCACGGTTCGATTCCATCGGCGTCACGGGCGACAGGCTCCTCGAGGCCCGTCTCACCTCGGCGACCGAGTCGCAGAATATAACTATGCATATAAATAAGCTCCGCCTCCGTCGAGGGAAGAAGTCCTGGTGGCTCGACGACGTCGAACTCAGGCTCAAGACAGATGAACCGTTCGACCGGTCGCGGGGCAGACCGTCGCGACTCGCAGCCGATGCTACGCTGAAGCTGTTCGGATTCCCCGGGACGGCTCGCGCCGTGATGAATCTTGCCGACCCGAAGATCGACGAACTGGCGATCCTCTGGAGAGGCAACGACTTTGGCCCGCTCCTGACCGCATTGCGGGAGCATCCCGACATCGACGCGGCGGTGAAGAAGCTCGGTATCGAGATCGGGGGGGCGTTCACCCTGAACCTGAAGGGCAACGGCCGGCTCAACCGGCCTTCGCTGGCAGGCTCGATCTCCTGCCCGCGGCTGGACGTGAAGGTCGGCGGTGTTTCGGCGGCCATGCCGTTCGATCTATCATTGAACACGGGCGAGGAAGGCGAATACCGCGGCGACGTCTCCACGAAAAACGCGAAGATCTCGACCGGCGGCGTCGATTTCGTTCTGGACGGCCTGCATAGTCGCCTGGCCTGGGGACGGGTTCGTGGAGCCAAAGCGCAGACGCTGAAAATGAACGGGAATACCAGGGTGTTCGACACGATTCTCGACCTCGAGACGGCAATCGAGCCGGCTGCGCGAAAAATCAGGAATCTCAGGCTGAAAGGCCGAAGCAGGCGTCTTCAGACGCTGATGGGCGAGATCGCCCGGATAGGCAGGTTCAACCTGCCGTTCACCGTCGACGGCCCCGCCGCCGTCGATTTTCTCGCGTCTGGAACATTCGAGGCACTCACGGCGAAAGCCGCAGCCGACGTCGACGGTCTCGACCTACGGCTCCCGCTGCAGATCGGATCCGGAAAAACGCTGCCCGTGGACGTGAGCGGCATTTCCGGGCATGTGGAGTTCGCTCAGACAGCGCCTGGCAAATTCACCGGCTCGATCACGAACGGGAAGGCGCGTGCCATTGGCGGAGCAGTGTCCTTGTCCGGAAAGGCAAGACTGGAACAGGAAGGAAAGCGGCTGGTCCCGATGATCGACAGCCTGACAGCCTCGCTTGCCGAGATCGACGCCGCGAAGCTCATGGATGTCCTGAACGGTGGCTTCCTGCCGGCCGGCGTCGCCGGGAAACTGACGAACGTGACCGGAAAAATGGGCGGGAAGATGAATCTGAGTGGCGGACGGAATCGGTACAGCGGCGAGGGCGAGGTCAGGATCGCAGGCGGGGGCTTCAGATGGGCCGGGATTCCCGAGGCCGTCAGCGCGCTCGATGCGACGATTCTCCTGTCACGCAGACAGGGACGGCCGGAGCCCGTCGTCGAATGGCGCGACGTGAAAGCCGCGTTCGGCCGTTCCCTCGTCTCGATTCCGAAAGGCCAGGTCATCGATCCCCAGAAGAGCGCGAAACTCACGATGGAGGGCCTCGTCGAGCGGGCCTATCCGTCCGACCTGCTGGCGCTGTTGTCCGGTCTGAAACTGCCGACGGTGTCGTTCCCAAAGGAGGGAGCGTTCAGCGGCACGGTCAATCTCGGAGGCACCCTCGATGCACCGCGGTTCGACGTTGACGTGAAGACCGAGTCCGTTGATATCCGCTACACGAGCGAG
>JAGOCE010000346.1 GCA_017998915.1 Candidatus Ozemibacteraceae bacterium | reverse complement strand
GAGTCGCGAAAAAGCAGGCCAGCAGAAGCAAAAACGAGAAGACAGGCAGCATGTTCCGCATGAGGAGGTTCCTTATCCCTTTACTTCCCGGACGACGATCTTCGTGCCCTCGACGGCGATGACCGTGATCGGCTTTCCCCGCTCGATGAACTCGCCGTCGGATGTCACGTCGAATTTGTCGGGGCCGATCCGGACGATGCCGGCCGGTCGGCACGTCGAAACCGTCGTGCCTTCCATGTGGAGAAGCTTGTCGAACGCGTGGCCGTCGACAGCCACGAAGCCGGCTTCGGTCGTCATCGCTTCCTTGAGCACGAACCGGTCGAACAGTTTCAGTTTTGGCCCGAGATTGTAGAGCACGACGATCATCACGATCGACAGGGCCATGATTTTCGCAATTGAATATACAGCGGTATATATTCCGCCGAACGTGATCACCAGGCCGGCGCACATCGCGCCGATGCCGGCAATGCCGGTGATGCCGAAGCCGGGAATGATGAAAATTTCAGCCAGGAGCAGCAGAAGGCCGATGCCGAACAACAGGACGGCTTCGAAGCCCGCCATGTAGGCGAACAGGTGGCCGCCGAAGAAAAGGGCGAAGCAGACGAGGCCGAACCAGCCCAGCAGGCCCCAGCCGAACACCAGAAACTCGAGAACCAGGCACCAGAAGCCGATCGTGAACAGCAGGACGGAGACGTTGGGGTGCGTTAGCCAGCGGGCGATTCTCTCGCCCGAGGTCGGCTCGGCGCGCTCGATCGTTGCCTGCTCGAGGTTCAGACGGCGCAGCACTCCGTCGAGCGAGGTGACGACCGCATCGCAGAACCCGTGCTGGAGGGCGCTTTCGCTCGTCAGGGTGAGGATCTCGCCACGCTTGCGGAGGCCGGGGATGGCGTCGACTTCCTTGTCGACCATCGAGGCGGCCAGTGTTTTCGGCCGTTTTCGCGCTTCGGCGGCGGATTCGAACTCGCCCCGGAACGCCGAAACGAACTTGGCTTCGGCGGCCTGGATCGAGGTGCCCATGATCTTGATCGGGGTCGCGGCGCCCATCTCGGAGCCGGGCTCCATGAAAATGCGATGGCAGGAAATCGTTATGAGAGCGGCCGCCGAGAGCGCCCGCCCCTTGACGTACCCGACGGTCGTGATGCCGCTTCGCAGGAGCGCGTCTTTCATCTCCTGGGCCGCGTCGACGAGACCGCCGTTCGAGTTGACCTCGAGAATGACCGCCTTGATGTTCTCGCGCTCGGCGCGGCGAATCATGCGCTGCAGGAAGAAGGAAAGCCCGCTGTCGATATTGCCCGTAATGGGCACGACGAGCACGGTTTCCCCTTTTCCCGATGTTGCCGACTGGGCATTGGCCGGGAAGGCGGCGAACGTCAGCGCGATGAAAAGAAGGCACAACAAACCCGCGAGACGGTAAAACCGTCCCGCGGGTCGTTTCTCGGTGATATGCGTCACGTCGATTACTTCCGCCGCCGCTGCTTGCGCCGGGCTTCGGCCGCCTTGCGCTTCGCTTTCTCGCTGGGCTTCTCGTAGGCGCGCCGCCGCTTGATTTCCTTGATGATGCCGGCCTCCTGGCACTTCTTCTGGAAGCGCTTCAGGGCTTTCTCCAACGGTTCATCCTTCAGAACTCGAACTTCTGCCATATCGTTTCACCCCCCTCCCTATCTTCGTTTTCACGAGGGGAACATCGTTTCTCTGTCGTCAACCCGGCGGCCACTGCATCTGCCGCTTGCCGAGAACATGAAAATGGATGTGACCCACCGATTGTCCACCGTGTTCACCATGGTTCGTGACGACCCTGAAGCCCTGCTCAAGGCCGAGTTTCGAGGCGACCTGCTGGATGCTCCGGAACACCGGGGCCAGAACCTGGCCATCGGCCGCGCCGGCTTCGACGAGACTCGCGATATGCTTGCGCGGTACCGCGAGAACGTGAACCGGTGCCTGCGGATGAAGGTCGCGAAACACGATCACGTCGGCATCCTGATACACGATGTCGGCCGGGATCTCGCCCTTCGCAATCCTGCAGAAAATACACGTATCCATAGGTGAAGGCCCATACTACCGCATCGCTCTCCCCGTGTCAACATTCCCGTCGACGTTCCAAAAGAATCCCATAGACGTTGCGTTCCCGGTATGATTCGCGAACGCCCCCTTGCGCGCAGTCGTCGGGAACGAAGGCGCGCACCGCAATGTGCCCGGTCGCCCCATGGCACGGAAAATGTTTTTGAAAAATCCGCTTGACTCGGTACACGCGTTTTGGTAATATAACCACATCGCAACGGACGATTACCGGGGCGTGGCGCAGTTGGTAGCGCATCTGGTTTGGGACCAGAGGGCCGCTGGTTCGAGTCCAGTCGCCCCGACTGTTGTAGGTAACGCGGGAATAGCTCAGTTGGTAGAGCGCCACCTTGCCAAGGTGGATGTCGCGGGTTCAAGTCCCGTTTCCCGCTCTGATCGAAGGCCTTTGGCCGTGAGCGCCTGTAGCTCAGGTGGATAGAGCAACAGCCTTCTAAGCTGTGGGCCAGAGGTTCGAGTCCTCTCAGGCGCGCCGTTGGGTGACCTGATGGGTTTTGGCTACGATGGACAGAGTAGCACAATGGTAGTGCACTAGATTGTGGATCTAGCCGTTGCGGGTTCGAGCCCCGTCTCTGTCCCCACCAAAGTAAGCAGGCGCTTGTAGCTCAATTGGATAGAGCAACGGACTTCGGATCCGTAGGCTGAGGGTTCGAATCCTTCCAGGCGCGTATTCGGGCCGTTAGCTCAGAGGCAGAGCACCTGCCTTTTAAGCAGGGAGTCGTTGGTTCGAGTCCAACACGGCTCATCGTTCAATCCTTGGCAATAACACTTTCGCAAGGAAGTGTTCGGGCCGTTAGCTCAGCTGGTAGAGCAGCTGACTCTTAATCAGCGGGTCGCAGGTTCGAGTCCTGCACGGCCCACCCGCAGATCCCCGGTGGACAACCACCGGGGATTTGTTTTTTCCGTCGGTTGCTGGTATGCTCTTCGCTATAATCCTGTATATTCCAGACGCAGAACGAGGTATACCATGCGTGCCAAGCGTTTCCTGCAGGCCGCTCTTGCGCTGATGCTGTTCGTTTCTCCCCCGGTTCTGGCTGCCAACGCCAAGCTACACGTCGACGTCGGTCTGAACCATTTTTACAAGAAGCGGTATCTCGAGGCGTTCAAGGAGTTCCAGACCGCGGCGGAGATCGACCCGAAATCCGCCGAGGCACGCTACAACATGGGCCGTGTCTACAAAATCCAAGGCTTTCTCAAGGAAGCCGCGCTGGAGTTCCAGGCTGCGGTCGCGCTCGACCCGAACTACCTCGCGGCCCGTCGCGAGCTCGACTCGATCAAAAGCTACCTGAAGCAGGATGTTTCGGCCGCCCTCAAGATCCAGGGCCAGGAAGAGGCCCTCCGCCAGCGCGTGCAGGAAGTCGGCACCAATACGGCCGAGAAGCGTGCCCAGGAACTCCTTCGTCAGGGAAAGAACGATGCGGCGCTTCAGGCCTTCGTCGAGGCCGTCCGAAGCGACCCGTATAACGCCCGGCTCCACAAAATGGTTGGCTTTCTCAGCTTCAAGCAGGGCCAGTATGGCACGGCCCTTTCCGCTTACGAGCAGGCGAAACGCCAGGCCCCCGACGATCCCGAGATCGACTACGCGCTGGGCTTGATCCACCTTCGCACCCAGAATTACGAGAAGGCCGTCACGATGATCGAGCGCGCGCTCTCCGCGACGCCGAACATGGTCAAGGCGATCTACGCGCTCGGAGAGGCCTACGAGGGCCTAGGCCGGTATGAGGACGCGACGTTCCAGTTCCGCAAATGTCTCTCGATAGACCCGAACCTGAAGGAAGCACAGAGCCGGCTCAGCGAACTTGCGGGCCGCCTCAGCTACTCGTATTTTTCCCGCGGCACGTACTATTACCAGCAGGGCGAGTTCGAAAAGGCCGAGGCGCTGCTCTCGCTGGCCCGCCAGTATGGCGCCCTCACCCCCGATCAGCGCCGCCAGGTCGAGGAAATGACCGGCGCCGCCCGCTACTGGATCGGCAAGAAAAAGGCCGAAGACGCTGAAAAAACCGTGCGCCGCGAGGTGAAAGAGGGCGCATACATCAACAAGGCTCTCAGAGTCGAGGATGTGACGGGCAATCCCACCGCCTACATCGGTCAGGCCGTCGAATGGGCCGGGTCGGCCGCGTTCAGCGATGAATCGAGGGGCAAGGAACGCTACTTCGTCAATACGAATGACAACGTCAATCCCGATTCGAACATGAACTTCACGTTCGGCATCGTCTTCCCGAAGAGCCTTCCGAACGATCCCCGGGTCAGCACCTACTCGCAGGTCCGGGTCAAGGGAAAGATCGTCAAGCTCGAGAAGATCATGAACACCTTCACCTCGGTTCAGAGCTCACGCCCCCAGCCGATCATCGAGCCATCCGAGGTTTCCTTCTCGCGCGAGAATTACGCCGAAGATTTGAATATTCGATACTATTGATACTCTGCGACCGTCCCGAACGCGCCTGACTACGTGGTTTCGTGCGCCGGGCGGGTGCGGCGGAAAGAGACGGTCCTCGAACGGCTGTGGGCAGGGTCGGTGTCGTTGCGGGCGATTTGATACCTGGAGATATCGTTCAGATCGTGGCGCGTGAAGCCGTCGGCCTCATACAGACC
>JAGOCE010000345.1 GCA_017998915.1 Candidatus Ozemibacteraceae bacterium | reverse complement strand
GTCATCTGGACCGCGAGCTGTTCCATCAGCTGCGCGCGACTCGACTCGATCGACCGTTCGCTCATCTCGGGGGCAAATCCGACAGCCAGATTTTTCAGAATCGAGGAAAGCCACTCGAGACCGTCCAGCGTTTCGAGCTGCCGCTCCATGGCCTCCTTGATCTTCCCGATCCGGAGATCCGATGCGACGCTCAGAGCCCGCTCGTCGATGAAATCGAAGACGTCGGGGCCTTCCTCGAGCGCCATTTCCAACAAGTCCCGTGCCGTCGCGGTCAGGATTTCCACCGTCTGGTACTCGACGAGCTTGTGCGACGAGAGAACATCCGTCTGATCGGCGGACAGCCGCGTATCGTCGGCAACCACCTCCATGACCGCCGCCCCGCTGTCCTTCAGCTCGGTCGAAATCAGTTCGACCAGGTCCGCAAGCGTCACGTCCGGCGTGATGCCGTCGATCGTGATCGGTTCACCGTTCAGCAGAATATTCACTCGAGCCGCTCCTGGCTGCCTCGCCCGGCAGAATATATTTTAATTGATATTATTTTCATCCCTCATCAACCGCCGCTCAACTGGGCGAGTTGGCTGGCAAAGGCATCCGCCTGGCTCTGATACTTCGACATCGCGGTTTCGAGAGCCGCATACTGTTTCAACAGCGACTCCTCGCGATCCGCGAGCTTCTCTTCCTGGCGGTCGATCTGCTTGTTGAGAAGCGTGATCTGCCGGTCCATCGTACTGTCGGCATTCGTCACACCCGAGCGGCCGACACGAACCGTGAGAATGCCGTCGCTCTTGGTGAACTCGTTCAGCATGTTCTTGAGCCGGCGGGCGATTCCCATGTTCGATTCACTGGACGAATCATTCGCGAAAAGCGATGCGATTTTCTCGGGATTATTGGTCAACACGTCGTTCAGCTTATCCTCATCCGTGATGGACAGCTTGCCGACTTGGGTCGTCTGGTAGTCCGAACCAACCTCCCCTGTCGTGATGCCGATATCCGAAAGACTGTCGAACAGCTTGTCGACACCGCCGACGACTCCCGCCATGACGACGCGCATCCGGCTTCGTATCGTAGCGAGGGTCGAATCTCCGGCAAGAAGTCCGACCTTGAATTTTTCCTCGTATGCGGCAAGGTCATCTTCCGAAAGGGATTCCTTCTCGGCTTCGGTCAGGGCCTGGAGCGAAATATCCTTCTCTTCCTTGAGTTTGGTATACATCAGCTCCATCACGTCATTGTAACTCGTGATGAAATCGTCGATGGCCTTTCGGGAATTCTCCTTATCGGCAGCGATGGTGATGGTTTCCCCACTTCCGGTTGTCGTGCCCTTGAGGGTGAAGTTCAAACCGCTGATGACATCAGACACCTCATTCGACTGTCTCACGACATCCGCGCCGCCGTACAGGCCGTCAACGGTAAAGACGGCGTTTTTCCCGACATTCTGCGGAGCCGTGATCATGCCAAGCGCCGAAAGGAAGTTGCTCGTGTCGGTAGAAGCCCCGATCGCTATCGAGGTGTTTCCAGTCTGTTTCGAGGTGAGCATGAATCTCCCGGTGTTGGCATCGAACTCCGCCTTCACACCGGCTTTCGCGTTGTTGTTGATCGTCGCCATCAACGAGTCCAGCGTGACGGAACCCGGATTCGAGATATTGAACGTCGTGCCGTTGATCGTGAACGTTCCTGCAGATATGGCCTGGGCAAATCCCGCCTTGTCGAGCGTCACGGATGTCTGCAGCGACGAAAGCGGGCGGCTGCTTTCCAGCGTCGGTCCGGAATCGGCCCCCGTGGCGGTCGTCCCCGACGCGATGCCAAGCAAGGCGGCGAGGCCTCCGCTCACATCCTCGAGCTTGAGACTCGCGGAACTGCCTTTCTGCTCCGTCGCGATCCGGAAGGTGCGGCTGGCCTCGTCGAACCAGACGTCTTCGACGCCCGAAATTGCATCCAACCGTTCCATGAATGAAGCGAGCGAGTCCGCCGCATTCCACTCGACCGAGCTCGCCGTGCCGTTCACCGTCAGTTTCACCTGACCGGAGGTTCCTGCCGTCGCAAGCCCGAGCGTTTCGAGGTTCTGCGAAAGGGCATCGGCAGCCGAGAAGGCGAGCCCCGAAGTGCTCGAGAGTGTCGCCGCCGTCGACTGAGAACCACTGATCAGGCCGGTAGCCGAGAGAAAGTTACTGGTGTCGTTCGCAGCGCCGAGACCGATCGGAAGAGAGCTCCCGTCCTTGCGGGTCAGCCTGATCGTGTCTTTTTCGGAATCGTATGTCGCGGCAATTCCCGTCAGGGAAGTGATTCTCGAAAGCACGTTCTGAAGGGTGTCGTTCACGCTGCTGATCGATATCTGCACTCCATCGAGCGTGAATGTTCCGGACGAGATGATTGACGAGAACGTCTCTTCGGAAAGCTTTTTGCCAGCATCCGTCGTCGATGAGACGGTCGTATTCCCGTACAGCATCGATGTGAGATTTCCACTCGAGGTTCCGACGGTGAACTTGGTCGCATCGGTGGTGTCGGTGTTCGCCAGTACCAGTTTTCCCGTTCCCTGGTCGAATTTGAACTCCATCAGGCGGTCGGTCGGATTGCCGGTTACCGCACCGCCACGGACCAGGTCTGGCGATGCGTCGATTCGATGATTCATGGCACTCACGAACTCGGATATCGTCGAATCCGCGTCGAGTCCCGCTGATGCGAGATCGAGCGTCACCAGAGCTCCGCCCTGCCGCTGCACGGTCATACTCGAGAGGGCATCGATACCGAGGTCTCGCAGCATCGTCTGAAGCCCAGCCCTGATGGGCAGCAGGCTCGAATCTTTCGCCGGTTGGTCTCTGGTGAGGGTGAAGTTTCCCGTGGCGGAGAACATCTTTCCGACGACATCGCCGGACGTATCGGACAGGGCCGCCGTCTTGTTGCTGTCGAGAAGCGTGATGCGAACACGGTTCGTCTTCAGGTCATAACCGGCGACGGCCTTTCCGTTCATGTTCGTATTCCCGGAAATGGTCGTGTTGATGCTGTTGATCAGGTTCTGGACGGAGGCATCCGGATCGACCGTGATGTTCTCCGTCGCAGAACCGATCGTCAGCTTCAGTTCTCCCGGAGTGATGCCGAGATGGCTCAGGACCGTATTCACCCCCCCGAGCGATTTCGGACTCTGAAGATTCTCCCCCAGTTCGATCCCCCCGCCCAGCCTGCCGGCGGAGGAAACATTCGTGGCGGAAGCCAGCTGTTTCACGTTGATGGTGTAACTGCCGACTTTCGCAGACGTATTCGCAACGGCGCTCAGAAGCTTGTCACTCGAAGAGGTAACGCTCTTTGAGTTGAAGGTTTTCGAGAATATCAGGTCGGTAGCCTTGTTCTGAAGGCCGTACAGCTTGAGATTGATGTCCTGCAACATCGACTTCTGATACGCGAGCGTGTTGCGCTTCTGCTCGAGCTGATTCAGCGGTGACCGCTCGGCTTCGATGATCTTGGTGATCAGGCTCTGCGTGTCGAGTCCGCTGGACAGGCCACCGACCCAGTTTCTCGTAATACTGCTGACCATGCGTTACCTCCTTCGTGGAGCAAAACCCGCTCCGCGATTGAACCGGGAATCTCCAGGGGGTTCAAGCCTTCTTGTCGAGGATGATTCCCAGATACTCCTGCATTTTTGCGACAAGATCGAGCGCTTCCTGGGAGGGAATCTCCCGAATCACCTTGTCGTTCGCCACGTCGATGACCGAGACCATCATCTGCTTGGTTGCATCATGGAGTCTGAATTTCAGAGAACGGTCGAAAATCATGGACGTCTTGTTCAACTTATCGACGGCATCCTTGATTTTCTCCATCTGTTTGGCGGGATCCTCGGCTTCGGCCTGCGCCTTCACCGCCTCCTGCTTCATGGGGGTCCCGGAACCGGGCATGGGGACGGTCATCTCCGGTTCCTTGACCATTTCGGGGACTTGGATCGTTCCAGGTTTTACATTTCCGATTTCCATATCGATCTACCTCCTTTCACGGAATGAATTCTGGCATCCCGTGAACTCAAACCAACCAGCGGGGAGTGCGGCCGGGAAGGAGGGCAAGCCCTCCCACCCGGCCTGGTCACTCACCATCACTTACTGTACCATACCTTCACCAGAACTCCTACTTCAGGAGCTGGAGGACCCCCTGAGGTACGAGGTTCGCCTGGGCGAGCATCGCGGTACCAGACTGCGCAACGATCTGGTCACGAGTGAACTCGACCATCTCGAGCGCCATGTCGGCATCCCTGATGCGCGACTCGGCGGCGCTCAGATTGGTTTTCATCGTATTGATACTGTTGATCGAGTATTCCAACCTGTTCTGGAACGCACCGAGTTTCGAACGCTCCGACGACACCTTGTCGATCGCCTTGTTCAGCTTCGAAAGGCTCTTCTGGGCACCTTCGATGCTCGTCAGATCGAGGTTGTCAACACCAAGCGCACTGGCAGACATCTCCGAGATCGCGATTTTCATGTTCTGGCCTTCGTCACCGCCGAGCTGGAAGCTGGGGGCGTTGTCGACCACATGCATCCGGAAGTTCTTGTCGCCCGAGCCCACAGCCATCGCCTGTTGCGAGAATCCGAAGAGCTTGTCCAAGCCGGCAGTGGCCGCTCCGGAAATCCCAAAGTTCACCATGACCTGGCTGAGGGTGGAACCACCCGTCGTTGGATTCTCTCTTCCGACCCG
>JAGOCE010000344.1 GCA_017998915.1 Candidatus Ozemibacteraceae bacterium | reverse complement strand
GGTTCCATTCGGGACGAAATAGGTCGTCTGCGAGTTGTAGTTCAGCTGGGTGAAATCGGACCGGGAGTATCTCGGGTACACACGGCCGTCAACGCCGAGGTTCATCAGGTATTCATACTTTCCCTGCTTGCTGTTCCAGAATGCCTCGGCCAGGTTGTCGCGGTAGCTCTTGAGGTCGGCGTCCGGATACCAGACATGGTGCAGGGTATCTTTCACGGTGACCGCGGTGTTCTTGGAATGCTGATGCAGCCACGACAGGGCGAGGATGTTCTCCTTGACCAGTTCGTTGCGGCGGCGCTGGAGCATCTTCTCGTCGAGCACCAGCTTGTTTTTCGCATCCCGCTCGTACATCAGCGACAGCTTCGCCTGTGACAGGTTGTTCGGAAGCGCGGTATCGGCGTCGGTATAGTGCTCGTTCCGGTTTCGCGCTTCGAGCTTCAGCGTTCCCGTGACCCGGACCTTTTCGGGCTCGGGTGTCGTTTTCTTTGCGGCAGGCTCGGTTTTCGCCGGCTCCGTGCCTTTCAAGGCGGGGGCGACGTCGGCTTCGTACTCCGTCTTGCCGGTATCGACGGCGGGGGTTGAGGTGCGTTCCTGGAACCGGGTCATGTGGAAGTCACGAACCTTGCGGTACAGGTCGTCGATCCGCTGGAAGCCGTCGAGCAGGTTGGCCCGGTCGGCGGGATAATCGCCTGAAACGGTTTTGAAGAGGTCTTCAAGAAGGTCATACCGCTTCTGGACGAATTCCATCGTCTCATCCGCTTCGTCCTTGATCGCGGCGAAGGCGTCACCCTTCACGTCGAGTTTCTGGTTCGCTGCCTTGCGGTCCATTTCCTGAAGCCGATGGAGAGCGTTCACGAAGTCCGGCTCGTAGCGTCTGAAGGCATCGAGCGCCTTCGAACTTGCGACGGACAGGGCGAACGCCTGAGCACTCATGAGAAGGAATGCAGCGATCATCAGCATGCCGGTGACTCTATTTCGCATAGGTTGCTTTCTCCCTTGTTGTGCGCTCATTGGTTCAGAATGGTGTTGAGCTGGTTCTCGAGATCGTTCAGCTCGCTTTCAAGGACGTCCGCCACCGCGCCGAGCTGGCCGAACGAGTCTGAAATGCGGTCATACATCGCGCTCAGCTCTTCCTGTTCGGAGGTGCGGTATTTCTGGCTGGACGCCGCGCGCATCGTGGAGTCGTACATGCGCTGGGCACTGATGTATTTGCGACGGGCGATCGAGAACTCGTTCAGGATGCGCAAGGACTCCTCGAGCTGGCGTTTCTGCACGTCGACGGAGGTGCCCGAGATGCTGTTGTAGGCGGCAATCCGCTCCTGGAGGGCGAAGATCGCCGCGCTGACGAGGTCTTCCAACTGCTGCATCTCGGTCAGCATCGAGGGATCGACCGGAACGACGGCAAGGTCGCGGAGCATGTTGCTGATCTTGGTCTGATAATCGGCGATCAGCTTGAGCAGCGCCTGGGCACCGGTATCGGTCGGGCTCTTCTCGAGAAGCGTCGAGACTTCCTCGGCGAGAGGCTCCAACTGAGCGAGAGCGTCGGTGCAGGTGTCGATCGAAGCCTGGAACCAGTCCTGCCCCTGGACGGGATTTCCCTCGAGTTCGCGCATGATCGAATCGACGGTTTCGAAAACGGCCTGGGCGCTGTCGCGGACCGGCGAAAGTTCTTCCTCGAGGGAAACGGCGGCCGTCTTGAACTGCGTCTTCATCATTTTCGACGCTTCGCTCTGATAGCTCTGCATCGTGGCCCGGACATCGGCGATCATTTTCTGGTAGCTGACGAGCCTCACGCGATCTTCAGCCTTGATATCGGGGGTGGCCATGGCGTTCGTCACCTTGAGGTGAATCGAGGCGAGGATGATGCCGTCTTCCATCAGGGCTCCGATGAACCGCTCGACTTCCTTGAAAAATTCCTGAGAGGCTTCTTCGGTGACAGATTCGAGACCGATCAGGGTCTTATACGAGTCCTGGATGGCCGTGAATCGCTCGGCTTCGCTCTGCTGCATCTGGCGCAGGACATCCGGAATTTCGTTCAGCTGGATGGATTCGCCCAGCCTGCCGAGCTGATCTTTCCATTTTTCCTTTTCTTTCTCGACGTCGATTTCAATCTTTTCGGTCTTGCCGCCGGCCTTGACGATGAGTTCTTCGCCTTCCTTAAGGGAGACGCGCTCACGGGTTTCCTTGATGAGAATTTCCGCAAGACCGCGCAGAACCTGGATTCTGTCCTCGGATCCGTCCGGGTTGGTCTGGCAGGTGATGTTCGTGCCCTTGATGCCGGCGACGGCCTGGCTCATTTCGATCTCCATCGTACCGTCCTGGACCATTTTTTTCACGTTCACCCAGATGTTGCCGGCGGCGAGCTTGATCTTGCTTTCCTTTTTCGTGGGGGAACTGAGGATGATCTCGGTGCTCGGTTTCATCACGAAGGTCGACATGTCGGCGAAACTGAGGATGGCGCTCGAATCGAGGCCCGTCTTGACGTGGTCGTCCGTGTAGAGTTTGCGATCGATTTTTGCGAACTCCCATGCTTCTTCATCGTCGCCGGGCCGGACTTCGACCTGGCCCGCCAGGTCGGAAAACACGACGCCGGCGTCTTCCAGGGCCATCGCGACGGCACCGAAACTCAACAGAAAAGCGAAAACGACGAACAACAGACGCTTCATACCAGACTCCTCATAGGGTTTCACTCTTGTCGACTTCCTCTCATATCCGCTGCGCTTGCGCCGTCCGATCCTCTTACAATACCATTCGGTATATAAAAAGCGAACCCGAACGCGGGCAGTCCTGGATCGAAATAGTATCATGGCGTACAAGACGAGTCAATTTTCATCAAGAAGGTGGCGGTCACCCTGACACGCCCGTTCGAATCGCGTGTCTCGCCCCACTGCGGCCGGATGGTTCCTCATCAGGCAGGGATGTTGTAAACACTGAACCGATGTGATATATTTCCTGGGCTGCCGTACAATCAAAAAGAATGGCGGTGCCTCGGCCCGGACGGAGGAATCGCCGCGGGCCGGCGGAATGAGAGGCTGCCCGATGCTTCCTATCTCTCCAGGAGGATACGACGTGTACACTGTTTCCCCGCCTCGGAGAACCCTGTTTCTCCTGCTTCTTCCCATGCTGTTGTCCTGCATGTTTGCCCTGACGGGCTGCCTTGGCAAGGGCGGCACCTCGACGACGGCCGCGAGCCCAAACGCCCCGGAAGAGACGGTTCGCGCTCTCGTGGCCGAATGGACGGGCAGCGCCCATCCCCTGCTTGCCCAGACCACCGCGACGCAGACGATCACATTCCGGGACATCAACCGGACGAATTCGTGGACCTTCGATGTCACCGGCATCGAGTATCCCGTTACAGGTCTCGCTCGCGTCTACACGCGATACCGTTTCGGGGATGTCGCGGCCACGACGGTGAACGTCATGTTCGAACTTTCGATGTATGAGGGACGCTGGGTCTTCGACAACTTCACCATCGAAACCCTTCCCTCGTTCGTCGTCACCGGCACGGGCATTCAGGGCTACATCCGGGATTCCCAGACGGGCCTGCCCGTTCCGAACGCCGCGGCGGCCCTGTATCAGGGCGATCTCCGGGTCGCCGAAACCCTGACCGATGCAAACGGCTATTACTACCTCGAAGCTCCCGCCACCGGCACCTACACGCTGGTCGTCGCGAAAGACGGCTTCGAGTTCCTGACCGTTCCGAACGTCACGATCGACTAGATTATTGGATGAGGGAGATCTGAACATGCGCAAATCGTTTGTCACCTTGTTGTCCCTGGCCCTGTTCCTCGGCGTTCTTCTCACCGTCGGCTGCGGCGGCGGCGGTGGCGGTGGCTCGAGCCCCGTTGCTCCGATCGCAGACGGCTCGCTCGCCGATCTGAACGGCCGTGTGACATACAACGGCAATGCCGTTCCCAAGGCGACCGTCTACCTCATGAAGACAACCGCCGATGAGACGGAATTGTCCCGACGCGCCTCGATCCTGGGCGCTTCCGAACCCGACTTTTCGGTCCTGACGGCCGATGGGAACGGCTACCAGACGACTTCCGATGCGAACGGCTACTACTCGTTCACTCAGGTTCCGGTCGGCACGTATACGGTCCAAGCCTTGATTTCCCCGTCGATCCAGGTTTCTCAACCGGTCATCCTCGGCGCCATCTCCAGTCTCGATTTGGCGCTCAAACCGACAGGAAGCATTTCCGGCAAGATCACGCTGAACGGCTCTCCCATCCAGGGCATCGTCTACCTGGACGGAACCTCATATATGAGCATGGCCGGTCTGGATGGCTCGTTCAAAATTCTGAACGTCCCCGTTGAGGCAACGCCTTACACCCTTGTCCCGGCCGTATTATCTTCATACTATCCGGCTTCTGTTCGTACACCATCATCCGCTCCGAACGCCGATCAGTTGTCCAACTCCGCACAGCCGAATCCGTCCCCGATCCAGGCAAGTGTTCGCGGATCTTACGGAGGAGGCAGCTATACGTTCAAGAATGCACCTGTTCAGGTGACCCCGGTTGCCGGGACGAATACCGATCTCGGAACCCTCGAACTGGTTGCGGCCATGGGCACCCTCACCGGTGTAGCTCAGATTCAGGGCGCAACCGAGCATGGCGAGATTTACGTCTGGACAGACGGGGATTCTGCATATACAGAACCCGATGGAAGCTATACCC
>JAGOCE010000343.1 GCA_017998915.1 Candidatus Ozemibacteraceae bacterium | reverse complement strand
TGTCTTTACTACCGGTCGTGCAGTAATATGTCAAGAAGGGAATATGCTCGACGCACTGCTACTGACAGCTTTTTCGAATCTGCTCGCGCTGCTGCCGCTCTATGCGGCGCTCAGGCTTGCCCAGCATATGCAGGACCCTCCCCCTCCGACCCTGTGGGAAGAACTCGTCGCATCCGTTCCGCTGATGTGCGGATGCATCATCGTCGCCGTTGCGCTCCTGGCCTGGCGCATGTCCGTTTCGGCCGGCATGGATGCAAAAACGCGGGTGGTACTCTGCATCAACATCGCCGTTATGGTGCTCGTCTGGGTGGTGCCGTCGGCCCTCGGCCTGGAAAATTGGATTCAGACAGCACTCATCGAGATCTGGAGCATCCTCTCGGCGCTGTTTCTGCTGATGGTCAGCTTTTTCGTGCCGCTGAACGCGGTCTGGCGCGCCATCGGCCCGAAAGAAACGCAGGAAAAATAAAAGAGACAGGTTTTCGCCTGTCTCTGAGGATGAACCGGAGATGCTCCGGAAAACACGTGGTTATGCAGCCTTCGGATGCCTCGCCATTTCCTCGAAGACGGGATCCCCGCGAACTTCGAAGTGCCGGAAGCGTCTTGCCAGCTCGCGAACCGTCGCGGCACGTACCCAGTCAGCGCCAGATTCCTTCAGAGCTGGGTCGAGAACGTTGCCGGGTCTGAATTTCTGCAGAATGAAATGGTCGCATCCGATCCCCTGAAGCATGTCAGCAACCCGCAGAATGTCGCCATCCGTGATGATTTCGGGATGCACGGTCGTGCGGAATTCGTGGCTGACACCGCTGCCGGCCAGAAGCCGCGCGCTTCGCACGACTGGGTCGGTCGTGTCGACGCCGAAGCTCGACCGATACCCGTCCGAACTCGATTTGATGTCCATCGCGACATACGAGACGAGATTCTTGAACAGAAGCGCCTCGAGTCGCTCCGGGAAAAAACCGTTCGTGTGAAGCGCCACTTCGAAGCCCATTTCGCGAACGCGCCGCACGGCCGTCTCGATGCCGGGCTGCATCAGAGGCTCGCCGCCGCTGAACACAACCCCTTCGAGGAAGCCGCGCCGCTTTTCAAGGAACTCGATGACCTCGGGCCAGGTAATGTCGCCCGGCCGTTTGACGTCGAGCAGCCCAGGATTATGGCAGTAGGAACATCGGAGGTTGCAGCCCTGGAGAAAGACGACCGCAGCCATGAGGCCGGGGAAGTCGATCAATGTGAAGGGCTGCAGACCACCGACATGGATGTCGGTGCAAGTCTGCTTCATGGTGCCCCTTCGGATCAGACGACGGTGCGAACAAGCTCCTGGGCGTCGAATGCGTTGCGCTCGGTGTACTCGCTCTTCTTGCCGGCATTGAACTGCGAAACGGGGCGATAATACCCCATGACACGCGTCCAGACTTCGCACGTCGTGCGCGCCTCGACAGGCAGTTCGATCCGCTCGGGAACGGGGGCTTCCGGGTTCGCTTCCATCATCGCGGCGCGGCGCCGGGTGATTTCGGCGTTGTCGCAGGTCGGGCAGTACTGATGCTCGCCGGCGATGTATCCGTGCGTCGGGCAGACCGAGAAGGTTGGGGTGACCGTTATGTAGGGAAGCCGGAACTGGCTCATGGACTTCTGGATCAGCCGCTTGCACGAGCCTGCGTCGGGGATGCGTTCGCCGACATACAGATGCAGGACCGTTCCACCGGTATAGAGGCGCTGGAGCTGTTCCTGGTGCCCCATGATCTCGAACAGGTCGCCCTGGTAGCCGACTGGAAGCTGCGTCGAGTTCGTGTAATACGGTGCATTCGGCGAGCCGGCCTGGAGGATGCCGGGGTAGCGCTTCTGGTCTTCGCGGGCAAAGCGGTAGGTCGCGCCTTCGGCCGGAGTCGCTTCAAGATTGTAGAGGTGGCCGGTATCCTGCTGGGCCTGCACGATGCGCTCGCGCATGTGGTTCATGATGCGGGTCGCGAGTTCGACGCCTTCCTTCGAGGTGATATCCATCGTGTTGTCGGTGAAGTTGCGGATGCACTCGTTCATGCCGTTCACGCCGACGGTCGAGAAGTGGTTTCGGAGCGTTCCGAGATACCGGCGGGTGTAGGGGAACAGGCCGCCTTCGATGAGGCGCGTGATGATCTTCCGCTTGACTTCGAGACTCTTGACGGCCAGGTTCACGAGCTCGTCGAGGTTATTGATGAGAGCTTCGTAGTTGCCCTTGTGCTTGAAGCCAAGGCGGGCGAGATTGAGCGTGACGACGCCGATCGAGCCGGTCTGCTCGGCCGAACCGAAGAGCCCGTTTCCGCGCTTGAGAAGCTCGCGGAGATCGAGCTGGAGGCGGCAGCACATCGAGCGCACCATGTTCGGCTGCAGGTCGGAGTTGAGGAAATTCTGGAAATATGGCAGGCCGTATTTGGCAGTCATCTCGAACAGCGCGTCGCAGTTCGGGTGATCCCAGTTGAAGTCCTTCGTGATGTTGTAGGTCGGGATCGGAAACGTGAACGCCCGCCCAGCCCGGTCGCCAGAGCACATCACTTCGATGAACGCCTTGTTGATCATGTCCATCTCGGCTTGGAGATCGCCGTATGTGAAATCGACCGGCTGGCCGCCGATGAGCGGCGTCTGGGTCCTGAGATCTTCCGGGCAGTTCCAGTCGAGGGTCAGATTCGTGAAGGGGGTTTGCGTTCCCCAGCGCGAGGGCACGTTCAGGTTGTAGATGAACTCCTGGATGCCCTGGTAAACCTCGTTGTAGGTGAGCTTGTCGACTTTGACAAACGGTGCCAGATAGGTGTCGAACGAACTGAATGCCTGTGCACCGGCCCATTCGTTCTGCAGCGTGCCAAGGAAGTTGACCATCTGACCGAGAGCACTGCGGAAATGTTTCGGCGGGCCGGCTTCGATCTTTCCGGGAACCCCGTTGTAGCCTTCCTGGAGAAGCATGCGCAGCGACCAACCAGCGCAGTAGCCGGAGAGCATATCGAGATCGTGAATGTGGAAATCGCCGTTGCGGTGCGCTTCGCCGATCTCGGGGGTATACACGTTCGAGAGCCAGTAGTTGGCGACGACCTTGCCGGAAACGTTGAGAATCAGGCCGCCGAGCGAGTAGCCCTGGTTGGCGTTCGCCTTGACCCGCCAGTCCTGCTGGCCGAGATACTCGTTGATGGAGCTGACGACGTCGACGAAGCTGCGCTTGCCCTCGCGCATATGCTTGTGCTGCTCGCGGTAGACGATGTACGAGCGATTCGTCTGGAGGTAGTTGTTCGCGATGAGAATGTGCTCGACGACATCCTGGACCTCTTCGACTGTCGGAGTACCCGTCTGGTGCCGATGCGCCAGAACGTTGACGACCTGGCTCGCCATGCGGGCCGAATCGACCGACCCGAACTCGCCCGTCGCCTTGCCGGCGCGCTCGATTGCCGATCTGATGCGCTCCGGATCGAACGCCTTCTTGACGCCATCACGCCCAACGATGTACTGCAGTTCCCGCCCCTGCTTCATGTTGCCTCGCTCCCGATCCCGATACTGAAATTTCTGCCGCCGGCCACAACCGACGCGTTGTCAGGTTTCTGATGATAGTTCCACCGATCCGTGCACTGGATGATACTGTTTCAGAGACAAAAAGAGCCTTGACGGTTATCTTTGCATCTGAAGCAAAAAGCCGCCTGGTGCTTGTTTCGAGGGAATTTCCGGCCCGGTGTCTTTTGAACCGGACGACCGAACCGGGTAAGATTACACCACGACCGACGGGGTTCGCGCAAGGGGGGCGGGGAACTTTTTTTACGCGCTTTCGATGCGGGTTTGGGGATTGTAGAAGATGCCGATCGGCCTGTGCCCTTGCGCAAATATTTTTTGCGCGAAAATCAACCGAACAGAAGCGCAGAGAGCAGTCCGAAGAGTACGCCGATCACGGCCGCGACATTCTTGATCGATTGAAGATGCCTGCCGGCCGTGAGGTGTACAAGTTTCTCGATCTCTTCATTCGAGAGAGAGCCCAATCGTTCGATGACGATCGCCCGCACGTCGAGGGAATTCATTGCTGCGCCGAGCATCCGGCCGGCCATCGTCTCGACTTTCACGGCCACAGGCGTTCCGTCGGTCTTCAGCTCCGTGGACAGCTTTCGGACAGACTCTTTCATGGCCTCGCGAAAGCGGTTCGAGCGGCACAACCGGTCAACCGTCGCCTCGAGATGGGTCCAGAGCGCCGATAGAATGCCGTCGATCGTGATTCCCGCCACTTTACCGAAAGGAACCATGGCATTGTTCTGAAGCTCTGACTTCAACCCGCTTTTCGACCGCAGATACTCCTTCACTGCCTGGGCGACGCCCTGTGAAAGCATTTCCTGAAACTCCGGGTCGTTGGAAAGACTGTCGAGATGCTCGGGAAGCGCCGAACGGATGAGACGTGGCAATCCCTGTCTGATCGCCGATTCCTCGAGAATTTCGGGCCGAAGAAGCTGGGTGGAAACGGCTTCGGCGATAGCGACCTCGAGCGTTTTGCGCGAAGACGGCAGCAGCCCGGGCGTGAACGGCACGCGCCATTTCCCGAGGTAGCGGGGCTCGCGCGGATAAAACAGCATCCAGACCGCCAGCCATGCCGCGAAATAGCCGTGCAAAACCGCAAATACAACCAATCCGACGAATTTCACGGCCGTAGTATACACCTTACATGCCCGATCGACACCTTTCGTACGTCATACTCC
>JAGOCE010000342.1 GCA_017998915.1 Candidatus Ozemibacteraceae bacterium | reverse complement strand
ACAGATATATAGTACTTGCTTTTTTGTGTCTTCGTGGTGAAATTGTCTCTTGTGGTGCGTTTTTGGCTCTGCGGAGATCAGCGTTTGAGGGTGTTTTTGGCGGCGGTGATGTCGCGGACCATGGCTTCGGCATCTTTCGCGAGCTTTTCGCCAGGCGGGGCGAGGCGTAGAACGCGGTTGAACGCCTCGATCGCCCGGTCGAAGGCGTCATACTGGCCGCCAAGACCTTTGTCGGTGAGAGCGAGGCCGAGGTGGTAGTGGTAATTCGGGTCGTTCGGGTTGCGGCTGATGGCGGTGTTGAACTTCTCGATCGCGGCATCGACCTGGCCCTTCTTGTACAGTTCGTAGCCTTCGGCATGCAGGGCGTCGGCCGGGCTCGAGGCGGAGGCGACGGACCCGGTCGGGGCGCTTCCCGCGGCGGCGGCCATCGCTGCGGACGCGGCGGCAGCCTGTTCGGCGGCGGCAATTCGCGCGGCTTCGCGGGCCTCTTCCTCACGTCTGAGGGCTTCACGCCGGGCCTCTTCCTCGCGTCTGCGCTTGTCGATCTCGTTCCAGACGACCTGGAGCCGGTCTCCATACGGTGTCTCGCTGCTGCGCAGAGGCTCGAGAAGCTTGAACGCCTCATCCACCGCCCCGTTGTAGAACTGGATCATTCCGTAATAGAAGACGGCCTCGGTGTCGCTTGCATTCGCGCGGAGCTTCGGCTCGTAGAAGGCGATTCCCTCGTTGAGTAATCCCTTGTCATCCTGTTCCACGAGGGTCTTGTCCTTCCCGACGATCTCGAAATAGGTGTCGAGCGCCTTCGCGAGGCCCTCGACCGTCCGTGCCTCGAATACGGGGGCGAGCGGCCCCTCCTCCTTCGCGAACGCGTCGATGCCGGCGGGAACATTCACCGGCCCCGTTCCGAGCGAGGGTTCGATCGCAATCTCCACGTCCTCGAACGCGGCCATCGTCGAGGACTGGACGCCGGGGGCCCGGACCTTCTGCTCTGGCACGACGAGGCCATACGGCCGCAGTTTCGTTCCCGAGCCGAGCAGGGTCAGGGCCTCGTGCATCACGAGATCGGTCTCCTTCGTCGTGACCCGGGGTTTGTCAGCGCCAAAGAGTTTTTCGAGAGCGACGACGCGTGCGTGTGTCGGCATGATCCGTTTCGCCTGCTGGAGCATCTGCCGGGCCTTGAACATGTTCTTCTGATCGGCGTAGATCTGGGCCAGCCAGATCGACGCTTCGAAATTCGCGGGATCGATGAGGAGCACGTTCTCGAACTCGAGAGCGGCTCCCGCGAGGTCACGTTTCTGGTAGCAGATCTGGCCCTTGGTCAGGAACTCGCGGACGTCATCCTCTTCCTGCGCGCACGCACCCCCCGCGCACACCGAAACCGCGCAGAGAGCTGCCAGGACAGCCTTGCGCCATGTCGGGACGGGAGCTGAGCGCATCAGAACGATACCTCGCTGCCGAGAATAGCCAACCGGATCTGGACGCGGGCGCCGGTCGGAAAGACGTGGAGCTGGTCGTCCGTATAGTTGATGCCGCCCGCGGCGATCATCTCGAGATACCCGTCGTCGTCGAGATCGGCGAACGTCAGCGGAGCGATGGATTTCCCGATGTATTTCGGATACCCGCGAAGCGGGCTCCCGTCGCGGTTCAGCGCCATCACGTAGCCCGCCTGCTTTCCGACGCCTTCGGGATTCCAGGCCGTGAACACCACGTCGAGCCGGCCGTCGCCATCGACATCGATCACCTGCGGCGTGTGATAGACCGAGTGCCTCGTTTTGAAGGGCCAGCCCGGAAGTGGCTTGCCTTCGCGGTCGCAGACCATCACCACCCCGTCCGCCTGGCCGATGACGAACTCGTCGCGGCCGTCTCCGTTCAGGTCCGCCAGGCGCGGCGCCGAATGTGACGCGTCGGAAAGGCCGAACTGCGTTCGAAGGCTGCCGTCCCTGTTCCAGAGCATAAACTTTTTTTCAGGGGTTGTCGTGAAGATTTCTTTCACGCCGTCGCCGTTGACGTCGCCAGCCCCGACCTCGAAGGGCCAGGTCAGGTTGGGCACCGTCGACTGGGGCCAGCCGCGTTCCACGGAACCGCGCATGTTCAGGATCGTGACCTTCCCGTTGTCATCCTTGGCGACGAGCTCCTTGGTGCCGTCGCCGTTGATGTCGGCCGCGACGACGCGCGACGAGACGGAGGTCGACATTGGGATCTCCCAGATCAGCCGGCCGTCCTTGTCGATGCGGCTCACCGTGCCCGCTTTCGATCCGATGAAGACGGACATGTTGCCCGTCCCGTCGACGTCGGCGACCTCGGGGGATGAAAGCCGGATCGTGCCACGGGTGTTCACTTCCCATTTCTGGACGCCCCGGCGGTCCATGCAGTAGACCTTCCCGTTCAGCGAGCTGACGATGATTTCGGAGCTCCCGTCATTGTCGAGATCGGCGACCGACACGTCGGAAAGGATCGGCGCTCCCGTCTGCTTCGGCCAGTTCGGCGGCCGGATGATCTCCTTGCCAGTCGACGAGTAGACATGCACCTTGCCGTCCGTGGCGCCGAAGATCAGGTCCTGTTTTCCGTCACCGTCCATGTCTTCGATGACTCGGGGCTGGCCGTAGATGTCCCCCGAAACCTTGGCGGAAAACCCGTCGAACTGCGGGCCGTTATCCGCCGCCTGGGCGCCCGTGACGGAAGCAAGCAGAACGCATCCGAGAAGTGCAGCGAGGGTAAGATTCCGCCGATGATTTATTTTATATTCTATCATATTACTCCTCCCCCGACTTCGCCCGTCAGTATCGGGCATACTGCCTGATGATCTTGAGAAGCGTCTCGACGCGTGCCTGGGCGCCGTCCGGCACTTCTCCGACGACGACGACCTTCCAGATATCGTATGTCCCGATGACCGTCTGGCGCTGGTAATACGGCACCTGCCTCATGACCTTGCTGCTTCCCGGCGCCGTGTAGGGCTGGACCGACTCGACCCGGTATGAGCCATCGCCGAACTCGACGTTGTATTCCTTGTCGGTGCGATCGCGGCTGAACTTGCCGGGATACTCGAGATTGCGGTTGCCGAGCCGATACTGGTTGACGATGTTGATCATCACCTTCTCGACACCCGCCTGGGCGAGGCATCTCGCGCGGATACGGCCCGCCTCCTGGACGATGCCGCTGGTCGAGAGACGTGAAACAGCCCAGTAGGAAATGCCGAAGATGCCCAGGATGAGCAGCAGGATGAACGAGTAGAACGCGATGAATCCGCGCTTCGCGACGTGCGTGGCGATCATGAGCCGTCCCTCGCTTTCACGCATACGAGATCGGTGTCGAGGCGGACGGCGAAGACGAGATCCTCGGTGAGCTTCGGGTTCATGTCATCCGCGATGTTCATGGAAACGGAAATCTCGTTGATGTCTGCGGTATTGCGCACGAAATGCAGGTTCGACACCCGGTCGGCAACGACGACACGCGCACGGGTCCCGTTCTGGTCGGTCGTCTCGCGCATGAGGGCTCCCTGCTCGAGGAACAGCCGCACCTGCGTTTTCTCGCCAGGCTTGCGATAGGTGGTGTGCTGAAAAACAAGTTCCTCACCGCCGTTTTCCGGCAGTTTGTCGGTGTCGACGACGTCGATGACATTCGGATACAGGTCGCCGATACGTTCGCCCTTGAACCAGAGATTTCCCTGTGTATCGGTGAGAACGATCGGGTTGATACGCTTGACGTCGGTGAACACCTGTTTCATGGCAAGCTGGATCTTCTGGTTGAACTCCATGTGTTCCTGGCCCCACTTCCATGTGGCGAGGTTGCTGCGGAAGACGGCCACGAGGACGAGGCCGAGCAGCGAAACAATAACTGCAGATATAGATAATTCGATGAGCGTAAAACCGCTCGTTGGGCGTGGCGTCACCGGGATGCGCTTCACTCGTTCCTCGCGGTTCATCAGAATTTCGCGGACGTCTTCAGGTCGAAGCAGTTCGTGTTCGCGCGGTACGTCACGAGCCTGGTCGACCGTTCGGTCTTGTTCTCGATCCAGCGGATGATGACGCTGATCTGGATGAGGTTCGGCTCCTTCTCGCCCGTGCCGATGACGGTATGCCCGGGGGCCTCCTCGATGATCAGCGTTCCGGACGCGTTGTATTTCTTTGAGAAGAAGGCGGGCAGGGAGAACTGGGGATGATCGGGATCGGGAAAATCGAGGGTGAGCGGGACGTTGCTCCACAGAAACGCGTCGCTCTTCGCACGGTCGAGAACGTTCTGTGCCGCGATGGTGGCCGACAGCAGCAGGCCACCCTTTTCGACGGTGCGGGAGCCGGTCAGAAACAACGAAAGCACCGGCACGACACCGGCGCCGATGATGAGCATCGCCAGGAGCACCTCGATGATCGAGAAGCCATGCCGTCGTTCAAACGCCTGTTTCATGTCATTTCGCCCTTTTCGCCCCACGGAGCCTTCATCGACCAGCTCCCCGGCGCTTCCGATCCTCCACGTCGGGAGAAACGTATTCCGCCTCATGCTTGTGGAAATTCTCGAGGTATTCGATACCGGCTTTCGCGTTGTCGGCAGCCGGCGTGCCGGGATACTTCTCGACGATTTCCTTGAACAGTTCGATAGCCGGGGCATTCGACTTGTTTCGGAAGCAAATCTCGGCGATGCAATAGGCGGCAATGCTCGCGCCCTGCGGATCGGAGCTCGCGGTGAGAAGCTGTTCGAA
>JAGOCE010000341.1 GCA_017998915.1 Candidatus Ozemibacteraceae bacterium | reverse complement strand
GCTCGATCACGCTGACCCTGAATCCGAGCTTGCATGCATCGAGAACCGTGAATTTCACGCAGTAATCCGTTGCAAGTCCCATGACGAACAGATCGCTCACTCCGTGCCCCCGGAGGAGATCCGCGAGCCCGGTGTCGTGACGGCCGCCGTTGTCGAAGAAGCCGCTGTACGAATCGACGTCCCGGTGGGTGCCTTTCCGGATGACGTTGCGCAGTCCCCCGGAATCGAGATCGCGGTGGAAGGCCGCCCCCGGCGTGTCCTGAACGCAGTGCGGCGGCCAGAGGATTTGCTGAAGGCCGGCCAACTCAATGACGTCACCGGGCTTCCGGCCGGCGTGCGAGGCCGCGAAACTGCCGTGATCCGCCGGATGCCAGTCCTGCGTCGCTACGACGAATTCGAACGCAGGTATGAGCCGGTTTGCGATCTCGACGGTTTCATCGCCACGCGAGACCGCCAGCGCCCCTCCCGGCATGAAATCGTTCTGCAGATCGACCAGTATCAATCCTCTCATCTTTCTTCCTCCTCGTCCTGGATGCATTTTCTCCGGGTTGGCTCGCAGTGAATGATGCTATAACATATAGTGTTCTATATGCGTAATCTGCGCCATCTGCAGATTCCTTGGGCCGTTTGTTATTTCGCGAAGCCGCGCGCCTTCATGATCAGGTTCGTCTTCAGCTCATGAAGCCCCAATTCGAGACCGACCGGATACCGGTGCGGATTCACGAACCGCTTGACTCCGCCGTGGAATCCGCTCAACTGGTCGTGGGTACGCTTGCGCGCGACATCCAGCGTCTCCCGCTCGGCAACCAGTTTTCCGTCACGGAGTGCCGGCTGGAGCAAATTTTCCGACGTCAGGTCCTTTCCGAGCTTTCGTCGCCGGGTCGGATCGAGAGGATCGACCATGACCGGCTCGGCGGGACAACCCGTCAGTTCGTCGAAGATGAGGTCCGCCGAACACTCGCCCGGCTGTCGGAACCTTCGCACCTGCAGATGGCCCGGCGTCGTGATCTTGATGTGCTGCTCGGAAAGCTTGATCGGATGCTGCCATTCTTCTCCGGGACGTTTGAAGGAGGTGAGTTTGTACACTCCTCCCAGGGCTGGCTGGTCGTATGCCGTCACGAGCTTCGTTCCGACGCCCCAAACGGCGATCGCGGCGCCCTGTTCCTTGAGGCTCGCGATGATGTGCTCGTCGAGATCGTTGCTTGCAAATATAGCGGTATCTTTGAATCCAGCCTCGTCGAGAATGTGCCGAGCCTCGCGGCTGAGATAGGCAAGATCGCCTGAGTCGAGCCGGATGCCGACCATCCTGTGTCCGCGATCTTTCAGGCGGTTCCCGGCTTTTACGGCGTTCCTGACCCCTTCGAGGGTGTCATACGTATCGACGAGAAAGACACAGTTGTTGGGAAGCGCGTCCGCATAGGCATCGAAGGCCTCGATCTCGGTGTCGAACGACATGACCCAGCTGTGGGCATGGGTTCCGCGTACAGGAATACCGTACAGCTTTCCCGCAAGCACGTTCGATGTTGCATGGCAGCCGCCGATATGCGCGGCGCGGCTGGCGGCAAGACCGCCGTCGATGCCGTGAGCGCGTCTGAGTCCGAACTCGAGGACCTGCTCCCCCCGCGTCGCATGGCAGATCCTGGCCGCCTTGGTGGCAATGAGCGTCTGGAAGTTGATGATCGTGAGCAGCGCCGTTTCGACGAGCTGGGCATGCATGATTGGCCCTTTCACCCGGATCAGCGGCTCCTGTGCGAAGACGACCGTTCCTTCCCGGACGGCCTCGACATCGCAGCCGAAGCGCAGTTCGCTCAGGCAGGACAAAAAATCCTTCTCGAACAGCGGAAGTTCGTCATTCCCTGTCAGCGTCGCGAGATATCCGATATCCTCGTCGTCAAAGTGAAAATGTTCGAGAAATTCGAGTGCCGGTTGAATACCGCAGGCTATTGCATATCCCCCGTGGAAGGGGGGTTCCCGGAAGAACATCGTGAAAACCGCTTCCTTGTCGGACGTTCCCGACTTCCAGTAGGAATACGCCATCGTCAGCTGGTACAGATCGGTGAGCAGTGCCAGCGACGGCTTGTATAGGGCGGCCTGATCGATCATCTGAAATTCTCCCATGATGTTTCGCATCCTGATAACGCGTGCTGGTGATGGGTTCGTGAGCCCACGAACGGAAAACGGTCGGACCCGGGGCCGGTTACGGCTGTGTGTCCGGTATCTGCGCTTCCGGGCTGTCGGATGTGGGCTTCGGTTTGGTGGCTGGCTTGTGAGGTGGTTTGGGCGCGGGGTGATGAAAAACGATGCTGCTGATTCTCCCCTGGTCTTCCGATTCGTCGCTCCATGCACCGGATTTCGGATGAGCTGTGTTGTAGTTGAACGTCGGTGACGTGTAGTGAGCCACAAGCCGGCCGTGTGCGAGTTTGACCGTTGTGCCGTCGATCTGCTGAACGACATGTTCGTGAAGGGAGGCGTCGTAGGTGATCTGTGCAATTTCCCGAAACGGGATCTGGACCATTCCGCTTTTGGTGCTGCCATCGATATAGCCGTCGAGATTCACGGCCGTCGCTTCGATTACCCGGTCGGTCTGCTCGCCGGTCAGGAACCTCCCGAGGGTGATGGTTGCGGGGACGGACTCCTGCATCCACCAGAAGGCTGCGGATGCGCAGGAGCCGGCCAGGGTGGCGGCGATGATGAACGTGCCGATGGTCAGTTGTTTTATACTCAATGTTATAAACCTCCGTTGTGATCTGACTGCCGGAAAGCCGTTTCAGGCTGCCCGTGCGAGATACTCCCGCAACCGATCGAGAGCCTCAGGGAGATTCTTCCGGCCGAATCCGATCCGGAACGAGTTGTATGCGGGACCGTAGAGGCTTCCCGGCAGGAGAAGGACGCCGGCTTTCCGGACGAGGTCGTCACAGAACTCCGCGACCGATCCGCGGAGAAGAGCCGGGAACGCGATGGGACCGGCTTTTGGCCTTCGCCAGCCGAACAGGTCCGGATGTTCGCCGAAAAACGCGTCGAGCAGGTCGAGGTTGTCGCGGATGATTCTCAGATTGCGCTCGACGATCGGCTCACGGTGCCGGAGCGCGAGCGCCGCCAGGAACTCGGACGGGGCGCTCGAGCAGATCGTGGTGTAATCCTTGAAGGCCGCGATGTCGCGGTAAAGGGATTCGTTCCGCGTCGCGATCCAGCCGATCCGAAGGCCCGGCAGTCCGTAGGTTTTCGACATGACGCCGAGCGAGACGGCGCGCGGGTTGATGTCAGCGAACGACGGCAGGGTGGGGCAGCCATGCTCCAGGCCGCGATACACTTCATCGGAGAAAACGATGAACCCGTGCCGTTCCGACAGCGCCGAGACTTCCCGCAGGAACTCCTCCGCCGGAACGAAGCCGGTCGGATTGTGCGGCGCGTTGATCACCACGACCCGCGTCCGGTCGGTGATCGACCGCTCGAGAAACCCGATGTCCAGTTCCCAGTTCCTGGCGGGATCGGCCGGCCACTCGGTCAGCCGGGCGCCGACACTGCACGCCACTTCCCCGAGCGACTGGTAATACGGGGCATGCACGATGACATGATCGCCCGGCTCGAGAGCGACGTTCATGAACGTGAAGATCGCTTCTTCCGCCCCCGCGTGAACGAGGACGTTTCCAGCGGAAACGTGCTCATACAGAGACGCTATCCCGCTTCTGAGATCGGGGTGGCCGAGGCTCTCGGTATACCCGAGCCAGAGCGAGGACAGGCGCTCCTGCGCGCCCGGCTCGAACGCCAGCAGGTCGCCGACCGTCATGCTCTCGCAATCGGACGAACAAAGCAGCCAGGGCGTCGAGAACTCGTATCGGGCAAAGTAGCGTTCGAGTTCGAAAGGGCGGATCTTCATGATGGCTATACCTCGACAGGGTCAGGAGCATCGGCGCGTATCCGGCGCGAAGCTCAGCGAGCCGACAGGGGCCTGATTGGATTATAGATGCATTGGATCATTGGAACAAGGTGATGATGACTTCCGTGTCGGGCGCCGGGGTTGCCGCTGTTGTGTAGAATAAAATATACAAATGTTCGGGGGGCGCGCTGCCGTTCGGCGGCTGGCCATGGAACGCAGTCGCTCCCTGTTGAGCGCAACGCGAAGGCGTGATACAATGCACCACCCTGATATGTCGCTTCAGATACGGAATCTCACGAAAGCCTTCAGCATCCGGACCCTGTTCCGGAACGTGACCTTCGTCGTCAACCCCGGCGAGCGCGTCGCGCTTGTCGGCAACAACGGCTCGGGCAAGTCGACGCTGATGCGCATCATCCGCGGCGCCGAAACGGCCGACGACGGCTCGGTCACCAGGCCGCGCGAGACCCGGGTCGGGTATCTTCCGCAGGAGATCTTCCTCGAGAACGACCCCGAGTGGGGCGAGGCGGGCGTCGACGCCACCCTCTGGACCCTCGCGGCGCAGGCGTTTTCCGGCCTTCAGCAGATCCGCGACGAGATCGCCGCTGTCGAAGACCGGATCTCGGCTGGTGATATATCGCCGGCTCTGCATGACAGGCATCACAGCCTGCTGGCCCGTTTCGACCGGGCCGGCGGATACACCTGGCAGGCGCGCACGATCAGGATCCTCAAGGGGCTTGGCTTTCCCGAAGGCCGGTTTCACGATCCCCTCAAAACATTTTCCGGCGGCTGGCAGATGCGGGCTTACTTCGCGCGCCTCCTGCTGAG
>JAGOCE010000340.1 GCA_017998915.1 Candidatus Ozemibacteraceae bacterium | reverse complement strand
GTCTATGCGGGCCTGGTGACGTTTCTGCGCCTGGCGGCCGGGGCCCCTGCCTGTGCCTTGTGGGGAAGCGCCGGCCTGGCCTGGACGCATTTTGCCCTCGAAGCCTCTGCCTGCGTGGGTTTCTGGTTTATCTGGCGCCACCGCAGGAAGCAACTGTGGGCGGCAAGCTCTCCTGCCGGTCCCGTTTGAATCCTCGGCGCCAGGCTCAGTTTCGGAGCGCTCTTTCACCGTGCGCGACCGTCTGACGGTGCAACTCCCGCAGAAACTCGTGATGTAGCGTGTTCAGATGGGTCGAGGTGAAACGCCGGGCCGTCGACACGTTTCGCCGCGACATGTCTTCCCAGCGTGCCGGGTTGACGAGACACCGTTCGATGGCCCGCGCCAGAGCTTCATGATCTCCCGGCGGAACGAGATCCTCCGCCTCCAAGATCTCCGGAATGCCGCCCACCGGGGTGCTGAGGCAGGGAAGTCCGGTCGCCATCGCCTCCACCAGGGCTTTTGGCAGACCTTCCGCCCGCGAAGGCAGGACGAACAGGTGGGCTTCGCGCAGCAACTCCATGATCATCCGCCTCTCGGAAAATGTTCCGGCGAACCTGACGCACGCAGTGATGCCAAGCTCTCCGGCCAACCCCTCCAGCCCAGGCCGTTCGGGGCCATCTCCTACTATAGTAATAGATATATCTAGGCCGGCGAGCTGCAGGTCGCGAACGGCTCGCAACAGCACATCCGGGCCTTTCTGCCTGTGGTGCAGCGATCCGACGAACAACAGCCGGAAGGGCGGGACATTCCCGGGAAATCTTCGCGGGCGGGAGGCCAGTTCCCCTTCTGCGAGGCTCACGTCGGAATAGCCGAACGAAACGCCCTTCGTCGGATAGCGCCGCTGGAGGGCTTCGCGCGTGACGTATGCGGCGACGGCGGCCCGGCGACAGATGCGTCGAAGCTCGAGCCATGTCAGGAACCGGATCAGCGGCAAGGCCGGCGTGGTGTAGGTGCCGGGTGAGAACAGGTCGATCGGGTCGCCGAGCACTTCGACGCCGAACGGCTGCCCACGGCGGGAGAGAAAATCGAGGCACAGCGCCGGCAACGGGGCGGGAACCCGGAACAGAACGGCATCGTATGGCCCGATCGCACGGCGCATGGCCGTCCGCACGTTTCCGCGATTCAGCATGAACGCCCACGGGCCCACATAGTAGGGAACGGGCGCGAACGTCACCCCCGGCCCGTCCGAGCGCGCGGCACGCGGGGGCGGCATCGGAACGTCCCTGACCCGCGCAAGAACCCTGACCTCAGGGAACTCTTCCCGGTAGCGGTTCCAGAAGGCATACGGGAAAGCGGAATCCGTCCAGAACGCCCCATCCGGCGTCCGATCGAAGCGGTGCTGCGTCGTGACGCAAAGGTTCATCTGCCGGTCTCGGGCGCCGCGACGGGGGAAAACGCGAAGCAGAAGCCGTCTGCGAATGTCTGCAGGAATGGAAGCCGCCTGCAGATGGGGTTGAGCAGAAACGCGAACCGCCCGCGCGTTCCCCAGGAACTGAAGACTTCGCGGCACCTGAACCCCTGTTCCCGACAGAGCCGCGTGACGGTCACTACCGAGTAATAGGCGCGATGGTCGGGATGAACCGTCTCTTCCCCCCACAACAGCCTGGGGAGACGCTTGAGGGAAGCGAAGTTCGGCACGGTCAGCAGCAGGAGCGTCCCGGGGTGGCACACCCCGCGCAGGCCGGCCAGGAACGAGCCTGGATCGTCGAGATGTTCGAGAATTTCACCCGCCACCAGCCGGTCGAACGTGCATCTCAGGGTGGGCGCCAGCTCCTCCGTTCTGCCGAGCACTGCCAGGTTGAGATACCCGGCATCGGCCATCAGCCTGATTCCGTCGGCGCTTGCATCGATGCCCCACAACCGGTCGGTGACCGCGGCCAGCTTCGCATGCAGCAGTGATCCGTCACGCAGCCGGGCCCTGGTCAGCGGCCAATCGGCGCACCCCAGATGCAGAACCGCCCGGCCGCGACAGTGATCGAGAAGATACTCCTCCCGATCACGGGGCACCAACGGTGGAAGTCGCATATCAGCTATCCTGGAGCCGGTTTGTGCAGATCAGACAGCATTTCTCGAACGGTCAGGGTTCCGGTGTTTACCGCAGCGGGGTCCCCAGAACTCCTCAATTATATAGCTATAAATATACATCAATGGTTTCGGCCCTCTCAGAAATGAACCGTCAAGGAAACGCCAAAGGCCCTCCTCAGGCGGGTCAGAAATGGCGGAGCATCAAATCATAGGACAGCCCGCTGAACGTCTCGGCACGCAAAGCCGTTCCGCCGATCGATGCGTCGCGCCAGCCGAACAGGTAGTATCGGAACTCGGCGGAAAGCCTCGATACGATCGGAATTTTCAGGCCGATATTCCCATCGTAGGTGGTCAGCTTGTCGTTGTCGAACGACGTGAAATAGGTGAACACGGAGTCCAGCGTGGCGTTTTTCCCGACCTTTCCGGTGTATTCGTACCCAAGGTTCACGCCGGCGTTTTCGGGGCGGCCATTCATCGAAAAGCGGTAGATCTTCCCCACGCCCGCGAACAGGCGCAGGTCGCGATCGTCTTTTCGGGCCATGCCGAGAACGACCTTGCCGAACAGGGGCCGCTTGTGGCCGGCGACATCCGGCTCGAGGTTTGTGCCGAACAGGTTCAACTCGCCGAACGGGAGCCATTTCGGTTCGGCGTCATTGCGCCGGTACCGCAGGGTGAGGTTCCAGTTGTCGGCGGCCTTGTATTCCCGGAAATCCTTGTAGGTCGTGTCGAAGCGCGCGAAATACTCGTGATCCGGGGTGAGGCTGGTGGCCTCCCAGTGCACCATGGCGTTTCGGGCGAGGTGCTCGGCGCCCACGAAATTTGGAATATCGCTGTTGGGATATAACGCCTTCGGGTCGGAATACTGATATCCCCGAACGGCGTCCGAGAAGCTCACCTGGCTGTAGGAGCCACGCACGGAAAGCGTCTGCTTGACGATCGGCCGGTGTTCGAGCCTGTTCACCGCCGTCCGGCGCTCTTCGGCGCTTTTCGAGAAGAATTCGACCAGGACATCCTGAACGGTTTCGCGGCGCAGGCCCGAAACATCCGGCTTGAGCAGGGAAAAGGCCCCGCGCGCCAGGTATTCCGTCGTCGCCACTTTGTATGCGTCGTGGGGCACCAGCACCCGCCCGTTGACGATCAGACGCCCTTTCTCTTCTTTGATTCCGGCCATGGAAATGCCTGTTTCGTTCACCAGCGGCTCGTTCCGCCGCTTCCAGAGTTTGGCGATGGTCGCCCCGTCGACGCGCATCATGGCAGCGCGATCCGGGAAATGGAACACCGACCGGAGCTCGATTTCCGTCAGATTCGCAGAAAGATTCTGCTTTTTCATCGATCCGAAAGCACTGGTGGGGATGATGCAGATCTCCGCCCCAAGCTCGGTCCGGACGGCGTTCAGCAGAGTGCCGATGGAATCTTCGCTTTCCGAGTCCGTCAGCGTCGCCAGCGTTTGCGAATACGTCGCCAGGATTTCATCCTCGACGGCTTTGATGCATCGCGCCGTTTCAACATCTTCGGAATGGCCCAGAAGCGGCTCAGGCCTGGCGGAACCGATCTCCCAGAGGCCGTCGACCGACCGCAGGCTCACGGAACCCGCACGCGGATTGCCATTCATGGTCCAGCAGATGCGCCTGCCGTCACGCAGCGAAAAGTCGAGGCATTCTCCGTAGAACACTTCATCGGGCCCCATCGGATTTCCGATGATGAGGTTCACCCATTTCAATTTCTTCAAAAATAGAATGGAATCGCGGAACGACAGGTTTGCCAGAACGATCACCAGATCCGCATGTTTCGCCTCGGCTTCGTATTTCTGGACGGACTCGAGCGGCTGCTCGAGATGGATCCTGGTTTCCCATCCCGGCCAGTCCTTTTCCACCGTGGGACAGATCACCCCGAAGACCATGATCTTCTTTCCGAACCGCTCCAACATGACATACGGTTTGACAGCCGACGTGTCCGGCACATCCGCGCCCGGTTGCGGCTCGAAGGTCACGTTCGTCAGGACGAGCGGGAAACCCACCTCAGAACTTCTCTCCAACAGGGTGTCGAGGCCAAATACGAAATCGTGCTGCCCCGGCGTCATGACGTCGAACCCACACTCGTTCATGATGGAAAACATCTGTTTTCCTTTGTCCCGGCCGCACTCCAGGGTCGCTCCCAGGATGCTTCCCGGTGAAACCAGCAGGGTTTCACGCTCCTTCGTCCTGGCCGCGTCGACCTCCCCTTTCAGCAACGCCATGTTGCCCCCGGAAAGCGGCCCCATGGCCCCCTGGATCGCGCCTTGATACATGATCTGAAGGCCACTCGCCGGACAGACCACGATGAGCGAGAGCACGCACACCAGCCCGGCGAATCTCCCCAAAAGAGCTCGTTGAGCACATGAAAGCGATGAATTCACGATATGTCTCTCCTCGCCGGAAACACTCCGGGGCAAGATACGAACGGCACATGAGAAAATACCCGATCAAAACACGGAATAGCAAGGAAATACCACCGGCTTCGGCCAGTTTACGATGTGATTGCACCGTAGCCGGCCCGATACCGAAGTCGACCTCCTCACCCCCCGAAGACGAAATGGTATATTTGCTATAATATAATAACCAGCATCTTCCGGTCGGCCCGGGCGGCGTCATCTGCCTGGTCGACCACCTTCTGCCGCTCACCCCGGATA
>JAGOCE010000339.1 GCA_017998915.1 Candidatus Ozemibacteraceae bacterium | reverse complement strand
GGCCAAGCCTCCCTCGATCGTCGCGAGCAGATCGGGTAGGCGCTCGGCGGACTCGATGAAGATCCTTCCCCAGAGCGGCGGAACATGCTGGAACAGCGATCTGCCGCTCATGAGATAGGCCGGCACGGCGCGCAGTCGCGAGATCATCGATTCAACCCGAACATTGAGCGGCGCGAAGTCACGCACGAACAGCATGAACAGCGAATCGCCGATCATCATGGCGAGATCGCTGCCGAGCCTCCACCGTCGAACATCTTCGAGCATGAACAGCTGGATGCCGGCCATGTGAAGGGCCAGTTCCCGGTCGAGCCGCTCGTCGAGGCTCAGTTCACGCTCCGGCAGGCTCTGAAACGCATCGCGCAACTCTCGCAGCCCTGCGATCTCGCGGTCGACCGCTTCGGCGCCGGCTTCGGGAAGAAGCCCGTCATACTCGTGTTCTCCGAGCGTCGTGGCGGCGATCGGATTCCGCCGCAGCAGTTCGGCGTAATAATGCTCGGCGACCTTTCGGAAGCCGGGATGGCGATAGACCGCTTTTCGATGCATGCTCATTCCCTCCGCTGATTTTTCAAAAGTATATCACAGGCAAAAGAGTATTTCGGGCGCGTTCCAGGCAGGTGGGATTTGCCACGAGAACCTATCCGCAGAATACACGATGACGGAGATGAATAGCGGGGCGAATTGGTGAAGATGATCTCTGTATCTCAGTGTCTGCTATGTCCAATCTCGTTCTCGTGGGTGGGATGCGGGGCGACTGTTTGTGCCTGTGCTTGTTTGGGTAAAATTTTCTCTAAGGCTCTGCGACTCTGTGGTGAAACGGTCCATGGAATCTGGTGGCGAAAGCGGTGGACCATGTCCTCTTCTCGGATTGCTTGCCTTGGCGCGGGGGTTGTGGCAAGATGTGACACATTCCGACCGGCCCAGGGCCGGCGAGAAAACGCGGAGGATCAGAGATGAGAACGGCCCTCGTCACCGGTGGTGCAGGCTTCATCGGCTCGCATATCGTGAGCGGACTGCTCGAACGCGGTTTCGGCGTGCGCGTCCTCGACGACCTCTCCAGCGGAAAACGGGAAAACCTTGCCCCATGGCTTGACCGCATCGAATTTATAGAAGGAAATATATGCAGTGATGCCGACTGTCGCAATGCTGTCGAAGGCGTCGACACGGTGTTCCACCAGGCTGCGATCGCCTCGGTTCCGCGCTCCGTCGCCGAGCCCGAGCGGACCCACGACGTGAACGTGAACGGCAGCCTGAAGCTGCTCGTCGCTGCCCGCGATGCAGGCGTTCGCAGGGTCGTGTTCGCGAGCAGCTCGGCGATCTACGGTGGCGACCCCGAGCAGCCAAAGCGGGAGACGATGAAACCGTGTCCGATCAGCCCTTACGGTCTTCACAAACTCACCATCGAGTATTACCTGCGACTTTTCCACCGGCTGTACGGCCTCGAGACCGTCGCCCTCCGCTATTTCAACGTTTTCGGCCCCCGCCAGGATCCGAAGTCGGAATACGCGGCCGTCATCCCGAAATTCATCACCCGCATGCTCCAGGGCCTTGCGCCGACGGTTTTCGGCGACGGGAAGCAGACGCGCGACTTCATCTACGTCGGCGAAATCGCGCGTGCGAATATCCTGGCCGCGGATGCTGCCGACGCGCCGGGCAGGATCATCAACGTGGCAGGGGGCGGGAGGATCGACCTCCTCCAGCTGATTGCCACCCTCAACGACGTTCTCGGAACACAGATGATGCCGGTCATGGCTCCTCCGCAGCCCGGAGATGTACGCGACTCATCAGCCGATATTTCTATAGCTGACAGTGTATTGGACTTCTCGCCCCAGACGAGCTTTGCCGAGGGACTGCGTCGTACGGTCGAGTGGTATCGGGAACACCTGCGGGGATGAACGGATCGAGCGGGCAACCGATCCGCGTATTGCGGCTGCTCAGCCGCATGAATGTCGGCGGCCCTTCGATCCAAGTCATCAACCTGACTCAGCTGCTCGGGCGGCGCGGATACGAGTCTCGGCTTATCGTCGGCTCGCCGCCGGAAATCGAAGGCACCATGATTCCCCTGGCCGAAAAGGCCGGTATCAGGCCCGTCGTCATCCCGAGCCTCGCCCGCGAGCTTCATCCGCTGAAGGACGCCGCCGCATTCGCTTCGATCGTCGCCGAGATCCGCTCCTTCCGGCCACACATCGTCGAGACCCACACCGCGAAAGCCGGTATGCTGGGTCGCATCGCCGCACTCGCCTGCAGGGTGCCTCTCACCGTCCATACGTTTCACGGAACGGTGTTCGAAGGGTATTTTTCGCCTGCCGGAAGCCGCGCGGTCATCCTGGCCGAGCGGGTGCTGGCCCGCTTCACCAACCTCATCATCGCCCTCACGCCGGGCCAGCGAGCCGACATTCTCGGGCACCTTCCTGGGGTGAACCCGAGCAAGGTCCGGGTTGTCCCCCTGGGCCTGGATCTGTCGCGGTTTCTGGCAATACCCCGAAAAACGGGAGCGTGGCGGCGCGAGCTCGGCATTCCCGACTCGGCCCGCCTGCTGGGCGTGGTCGCAAGGCTGGTCCCGATAAAAAACCATCTCGGTCTTTTGGAAGCCTTCCGCATGCTTGCTTCCGAAGACCCAACCCTGCATCTGGCGATCGTGGGAGGCGGGGAGCTCGGGCCCGCCATCACGCAACAAATTCATGAACTGCGCCTGGAGGGCCGGGTTCACATGACAGGAATCGTCCATGCCGTGGAGCGGGTGTATGCCGACCTTGATCTGGTGGTTCTTCCTTCTCGAAACGAAGGTGCCCCGCTCGTTCTGTTGGAAGCCCTTGCAGCCGGCTGCCCGCTCGCCGTGACGGCGGTCGGCGGTGTTCCCGAGCTCGTTGCAGGAATCGAAGGCGCCAGGCTGCTCGCGACGGAACCGGAAGCCCTTGTCTCCGGCCTGCGCAGCGTTCTCGATGAGCTCGAGGTGATGCGTTCTGCGGCCGAAACACGCCGGGCCTCGATTCCGGCACGGGTCTCCAACGAACAGCTCGGGAAAACCATGGATGAACTCTACAGAAGCCTCCTGGCGCGCAACATGCCTGGTTCGTGGTAGAATTTCCCAATGCCTGATCTGTTCGATACCGCTCCGCCGCCGACCGGAAGCGCGCCGTTTCAGCCTCTTGCCGACCGCGTGCGGCCGGCAACCCTCGATCAAATACGGGGCCAGGAACATCTCCTGAATCCGGGGAAGCCGATCCGAATGCTTCTCGAAGCCGGGAAGTGCCCTTCGATGATCTTCTGGGGCCCGCCCGGTTGCGGGAAAACGACACTTGCCCGCGTGATCGCGAGTCTGGTCGATGCCGAGTTCATCCAGCTTTCCGCCGTCACCTGTGGACTCAAGGAGCTGCGGGAGGCCTTCGAAAACGCGAGAATCCAGCGCACCCGGTATGGCCGCCGCACTGTTCTGTTCATCGATGAAATCCACCGGTTCAACAAGGCCCAGCAGGATGCCCTGCTGCCGCACGTGGAGTCGGGCGCAACGATCCTGATCGGTGCCACGACGGAAAATCCCAGCTTCGAGGTTGTTTCTGCGCTGTTGTCCCGCTGCCAGGTGCTGACGCTCCAGTCACTTCCTTCGGCAGACCTGCAAACGCTGTTGAACAGCGCTCTCGAACGCGATGGACATCTGATGCGGCCTCCGAAGCCGACCGTCGACAGTTCCGCGATCGACCGCATTGCCGAGATGTCGGCGGGCGACGCCCGGATCGCTCTCAATGTCCTCGAAACCTGCTGCGAGGTCGCCCGCCAGGAGATGGCGCTTGCGCCGCATGTCGACGACAGGCTCGTGGCGGATGTCTTCCAGAACAAGGCACTTCGATACGACAAGGGTGGCGAGGAACACTACAACCTGATTTCCGCTCTCCACAAGTCGATGCGCGGGTCCGACCCCGATGCGTCTCTGTATTGGCTCTACCGCATGCTCGACGGCGGCGAAGATGCAAGATTTATATTGCGTCGTATGATTCGCTTCGCTTCAGAAGACGTCGGCATGGCCGATCCCTTTGCCCTGACCCTCGCCATGTCGGCTGCGCAGGCGTTCGCTTATATCGGCCCGCCCGAAGGCCATCTGACGCTGGCGCATCTCGCCGTCTACCTGGCGGCAGCGCCGAAGAGCAACGCGCTGTATGTGGCCGAAAAACGCGCTCGGGACGAGATCCATTCGGGAAGAGAACCCGGAGTTCCCCTCCACATCCGCAATGCCCCGACACGGCTCATGAAGGAGCTGAATTACGGAAAAGAATATCGGTATCCGCACGATTATCCCGGTGGATTCCTGCATGAAGACTATTTTCCCGACGAAGTCAAAGAACGGCGTTATTACGAGCCGAAGCCGATCGGCCGCGAGAAATCGACGGCGGACCGGCTTCGCCAGCTCTGGCCCGAACGATATGGGAAGCCCGTCCCGAAGGTGCCGCCGAAAAAGGGCACCCCAGAAGACGAGTGATGACGGGCATGATCGTGAATTTCGTCCGCCGGCTCCTGTATCGGTGCAGGCAGTTCAGATCGGTGATGTGGCCGCTGGTCGATCCTGCCGATCTCGCATCCGCGCGTGAGATTCTGCCTCCCGACTGGCGTGGCCGGTTCGACGCCCTCGGAGATTCCGAAAAAGCGCACGTTCTCCGCCTCGTGCGAGCGATTCGGGCCGACGCAGGCCTTTCCGACCAGGACCGGAACGATCTTCTCCTGCTCGCCATGACGCACGACCTCGGAAAGGCCGTCACGCGACCGCGAATATGGGAACGCGTGCTCCGAACTG
>JAGOCE010000023.1 GCA_017998915.1 Candidatus Ozemibacteraceae bacterium | reverse complement strand
AAGGGCTGCGGGGAAGGCTCCTGCGGGGCCTGTGCCGTGCTCATCGACGGCCGGCCGAAAAGCTCCTGCCTGTTGTTTGCGGCCCAGTGTGAAGGTGCGACCATCACCACCGCTGAAGGGTTGGGAACTCCCGAGCATCCACATCCCCTCCAGACCGCATTCGTGAAGCATGGCGCAACCCAGTGCGGATACTGCAACCCCGGCTCGCTGATCGCCGCGAAAGCCCTGCTTGACCGGAACCCGCATCCGACCGAGGCCGAGGTTCGGGAAGCCCTCGACGGGAATCTCTGCCGCTGCACCGGCTACGTCAAGCGCATCGAAGCCGTTCTAGACGTCGCCACGGGAGGGAAGAAGGCATGAAGAAGGCCGTGAAGACATCGGTGAAGTCCGCGAAGAAGATCGAAGCGAAGAAGATCGAAGCGAAGAAGATCGAAGCGAAGAAGCCGGCCGTGAAACCTGCGGCGAAAGCTATCAAACAGACGAAAACGGCCGACAAACCCGCAGAAAGAGCCGCTGGGCCGGCGAAATCCGCCAAGCCGGCGACACCGGCAAAACCGGCGAAGTCCGCCGTGAAGTTCCTGGGCAAAGCGGCCAGCCCGGCGAAGCCCGCCGCAAAGGTGGCCAAACCCGCTGTGAAACCAGGGAAAACCGCTGCCGAACGAAAGAAGGCGAGCGTCGTGAAGCCGCTTGGGAGTGTTCCGGTGAAGGCTGGCAGAATGGCCAAAACAGTGCCAACAAAAAAGCCTGCGGCGACTGTCAGGCCGGTCAAGGTCGTGAAGTCCGCGAAGGTGGAAAAGTCCGCAAAGCCCCTTTCCAGGCCGAACGTCGCCTCCAGAAAGGCATCGCCGATTCCCGAGCCGGTCTTCAGATTCGACCGGCCCGACACGTTCAGCGTCGTCAACCACAGCCGCGAAAAGATCGACGGCTACGGCCTCGTGTGCGGCACCAGAAAATATGCCGGTGACTATGATATGCCGGATACCCTCAGAATCAAAGTCCTGACCAGCCCGCACGCGCATGCCCGCATCAAGAACATCGAAACGACCGAGGCGAAGAGAGTTCCCGGCGTCGTCGGCGTCTACACGTGGAAGGACGTTCCGCGCATCGCCCACACGACGGCCGGCCAGGGTTACCCCGAGCCGTCGCCCTACGACACGTTCATTCTCGACAATAAGGTCCGGTTCGTCGGCGACCGCGTCGCGATCGTGGCGGCCGAAACCGTCGAAGCGGCGCTCGATGCCTGTAAACTGATCAAGGTCGAGTATGAGGTTCTTCCCGCGGTGTTCGATCCCGAGAAGGCGATGGAAAAAGACGCTCCGGTCATTCACGACGAGCCCGAAGCAAAGATGCCGATCCCGGCATTCTACGACGCGAAGCGCAACCATTGCGCCCACGTCGATGCGAAGTTCGGCGATATCCAGAAGGCGTTCAGGGATGCCGACGTCGTGCTCGAACGGAAATATTACACGCACTATGCACATCACTGCGCGATCGAACCGCACGTCTGCCTCAGTCATCTCGACGAGAACGACCGCCTGACGATCTTCGTCTCGACCCAGGTGCCGTTCCATTCCCGCCGCATCACGGCCCAGGCGCTCGGTATTCCGCTCAAAAAGGTCCGTGTGATCAAACCCCGCATTGGCGGTGGTTTCGGCTCGAAGCAGGAAGTGCTGCTCGAGGACGTCTGCGGCTTCGTCACCCTCAAGACCCGCCGGCCCGCGAAATGGGAGCTGACCCGCGAGGAGGAGTTCGTTTCGGCCCGCACCCGCCACCCCATGGTCGTCACGATCAAGAGTGGCGTGAAGAAGAACGGCACGATTACCGGCATCTCGATGAAGATCCTGAGCAACACCGGCGCCTACGGCAGCCACGCGCTCACGGTCATGTCGAACTGCGGTTCGAAGGTTCTGCCGCTATACAAGACGAACTGCGTCGAGTTCATCGGCGACACCGTCTACACCAACCTGCCCGTCTGCGGCGCGTACCGCGGCTACGGAGCGACCCAGGCCGCGTTCGCGATGGAGTCCCAGATGGATGAGATGGCCGCCGCGATCGGCATGAGCCCTCTTGAGTTCCGCAAGATGAACCATATCAGGGAAGGCGAGACCTCCCCGGTCTTCAAGGCCCTCGGCGAGGGCCGCGAGGGCGTCGATATGAAGATCGGCTCCTGCGGCCTGCCGAAATGCATCGAGATCGGCGCGAGGGAGATCGGCTGGAAGGAAAAGCAGGGCAAACCCGGCTACGGCCCAAAACGGCGTGGTGTCGGCATGTGCATCCTGATGCAGGGCAGTTCGATTCCCGAGATCGACATGGGCTCGGCGTTCATCAAGATGAACGACGACGGCTCGTTCAACATGATGGTCGGCGCGACAGATCTTGGAACCGGTTCCGACACGATTCTCGCCCAGATTGCCGCCGAGACGCTCGGCTGCGACCATGACGATATCGTTGTCTATAGTTCCGATACCGACTTCACGCCGTTCGATACCGGTGCGTATGCAAGCTCGACCACCTATCTCTCGGGTGGTGCCGTCATTCGTGCGGCCGAACAGGTGCGGGACCAGATCAAGGCCGTCGCGGCCGCGATGCTGAACGAGCCGGTCGAGAACGTGACGATCGAGGACAAGTTCGCCTGGGGAAAGAACCCGAAAGGCAAGCTCAGCTTCGGTCAGATCTGCCGGTTTGCGATGTATGAATACAACCAGTTCCAGATCGCGGCCATCGGTAGTCACGTGACCCACGCCTCGCCGCCCCCGTTCTCGGCGCATTTCGCCGAAGTCGAAGTCGACATCGAGACCGGCGAGGTGAAGGTGCTCAAATACGTCGCGTCCGTCGACTGCGGCACGGCGATCAACCCGCAGCTTGCCGACGGTCAGACCCAGGGCGGCACGCTCAACGGCATCAGCTTTGCCCTCACCGAGGAGTTCATTTTCGACGGGAAGGGGCGCATGCTCAACCCGACCTTCAAGAACTACAAGATCTTCAGCACGGCCGACCTGCCCGAGCTCAAAACCTTCCTGGTGCCGACCTACGAGCCTACCGGCCCATACGGCGCCAAGAGTGTCAGCGAAATCTGCATCAACGGACCGCTGCCGGCGATCGCCAATGCCATCAGGGACGCCGTTGGCATCCGCTTGACCCGATCCCCCTTCACACCCGAGAAGGTTCTCAAGGCCCTCAGGGAAAAAGCCGCGGGAACGAACGAGTGATGGAGTGCGGAAACCGCTCGAACGTTGAGAGCGGGAACCGGCGCCGCCCCCACCTGGGGGTGGCGCTGGTTCTCGTCTGCGGCCTTTCTTCCGTCATCGCGTCCCCGTCTGCCGAGGCCTGGGGCAAGAAGAAAAAGGGAAAAACGTCCTCCTCCGCTCCCTCCGCGCAGAAAATATCGGCTGTCGCCGGGAAACTGCTTCAGAAAGCGCGCGTCCTGCGCGAGAAGGGAAAGAACGAGCAGGCGGTCGAGACCTATAAGCAGGCCCTGCAGATCGACTCTACCCTCGCTGATGCGTATCTCGAACTGGCGGATATATATAGCGATATCAATATTCCGGAGAGCGCCGCGGCGATGCTTGAAACGGGATTGCCCCTCGCCGAACAGCTTGGGCACGATCCGGCCGAGCTCGCCGTGGCCTGGTGCCGGGCCGCCGAATTGAATGTGGGGCTCGGCAACCTCGACCTGGCGTCCGGCGACCTCGTGAAAGCGACGACGCTGGCCCCCGACGACGCGTTGCCGCATAAAATCGCAGGTGATATTCACGCCGCGAAACAGCGGTATGACGACGCGTTCAAGGCATATCGGGAAGCCGTTCGTCTCGACTCGCAGTTCGGCGACGCTTGGTTCGCCATGGGTACGCTGGCGCTCGAGACGAAGCGGGCCGGTGAAGCCCAGGCCGCTTACAATGGCCTTCTCGGAGCGGATACCGACCGCGCGCAACAGTTTGCCGAATTGATGTTGCAGGCCCGCCTGAAACCCGTCGTTGCGAGGAATCGGCCACCGCAGCGGGACGTCGCTTCGGTTGACGACCCCTACGCCGTTCCAAAAATGCCACCTGGATCAGACAGATCGAAGACCCCTGTTCCGTCGGCTCCGAAACCAGTGGCTGCGACAGACCGGGAAAATCCGTATGAGGGTGTCGAGCCTCGCCCTGCTGTGCCGTCGTCCCGGCCACCGGCTTCCGCTTCCGCCGGTGAGGCGGATGTCGCGACGAGTCCCCGTCAGACGGATCCCGTTCCCGAGCCGGAACGGGTCGCACCTCCGGAAACGGCGCAGGCCGCCGCCGCGGAGCCGGCGAGCGAAACCACGCCGCTTTCCGGTTCGCTGCTCCAGGCGATGGTGGACAGGCTGTTCGATGAGGATCCGGCGATGGTCGACAAGGCCTGTGAGGAAATGGCGCTGTATGCCGAACAGGCATTCCCGGTCGTTGTCGAACGCCTTCCCGATCCCGATCCAGACCGGCGTATCCGCCTCATTCAAGCCCTGGGCAGGATGAAGAAGATTGCTGACACCGTATCGCCGGTTCTCGAAGAGCTTCTCCTCGATCCGGATCCGGGTGTCCAGGCCGCTGCGGAAGCGGCGATGGGTGCTCTGAAACAATAGCGATACAGATAGAAAACCGGCCGAAGGCTCGCGCCTCCGGCCGGTTTTCCCGTGCAGGTCGGTATTACTGGTTCATCGGCATCAAGACGGGGCTGTCGAGATCCATTGCCTCGGTGTCGCAGACGGGCTGGAAGCCGCCTTCCTTGAAGACACCCTGATACAGTTCGGGGTTATCGCCATAGGCGACCTTGATGTCCATCTGGTCCTTGATCTCGTTCCAGCCTTCGAGGATTTCCTTCAGGCTGGAAATCTCCTGGTTGTATTCCTGCAGGAGCTCGGCGGGGGGCTTCACGTGATAGTCGATGCCAAGGAAGCCGTCGCGCGTATCGGAGCTGGAGCGGTTGGCGAGGGACGAGAACTTCTTCGCCTCGTTCAGGTAGAGTTTGTTGAACTTGCGGTGCTCCTCATAGGCGGGGTAGAGACCGCTCAGCCAGTCGGCGCCGAGGAAGCCGGAAGAACCCTTCACGTCGAGGAACGTGCCTTCCTTCAGATATCTGCGGATGGCGTCGTTGGTGAAATCCTTGTCGAAATCGACGTTCAGGAGCGAGTCTTTTTCGGACCACAGATCGTTCATCAGCTTGGCCGTGTCGAGATTGTGCTTGACGGTCTGCATGATCAGAACGATCTCGGCGGCTTTCTGCGAGATGCTGACGGGCACGTATGCGAGGACTTCCTCGAGCTGGGCCTTGTACCGATCGATCATCGCTTTGGGAGTCTTGAGCTTCCTGTCGGAAATCTGCCAGCCGAACGCCTCGTGGCATTTCTTGTACAGATCGGTGTTAACCACCTCGGGATCGTATTTGTAGGCTTCGAGAAGCCCCGAGAGCGCCCGCCGGATCTGTTGCGTGCTCTCCAGATTCTTCACCAGGTCCTTGATGACCTTGTCGTTTTCCTTCATCGTTTTTTCCATGCTTTCGCGGGCGATTTCGACCTGCTTCGAGAAGAACATCATTTCCTTGGAGCCGATGATGAAGGCGTCGGCTTCGAGCGACTGCCTGAGGAGGGCTTCGGTGAAGGCGCCCGTGTCGATGCCGAGCAGGTAGATGTAGTTGAAGGGTGACTGCTCGATGCGCAGGCCGACGGCGTCGTAGATGCCTTCCTTCAGGTTCTTGGCCATCAGGTAGTTCTTGTATTTCTTCACGAGCACGTAGTCGGGATTGAAGAAGACGCGCTTGATGTCGGCGTTCTTGATCTCCTTCTCATATCCGCGCGAGTCGATCTTGTTACCCACCCACGAAATATAGGTCATCGGATTGATCACATGGCCGATGGTGCCGAAGAAGCCGCGGTTCTTTGCTTCCTCGCTTTCCTTCTCGTTTGGTTTCCAGGACATGTAGTCGGCCTTCTTGTGCCAGAGTTCCATCAGGCGGGCCATGTCGAAGTCGGGCAGCGTGAAGCCGGTCTGGTTGTAATACGTCATCAGGACGCCCTGCTTCTCGAGTTCGGTGTAGACGGCCTTTCCGGCATCGTGCTGCTTCTTCTCCTCGTCGGTCGCAGGCTGCTGCTCGGCGAGATACTGCCCGTAGTCGCGCTCGGCCAGGATCAGAGACGCCGACTTTTCTTCCGGTTTCAGGCTGGAGCGGTTGTTGTAGAACGATTCGTATTCCTTGTCGTTCTGAATCAGGAACCAGTGAGAAGCCCTGTAGGCTTCTTTCCACTTCTTGTTGTGCTCGCCGATGATGTCGCCGACCGTCGTGAGGATCATCCAGGCGAGGGTGATTGCCGCGACGACCTGGCCGACGACAGGAACACAGAACATGCAGACGAGGGCTGCGGCGCCGAAGGCAATGTCGGCGTAGTTCTTGACCATCGCATACGAACCGTATCGCCCGCCCTGACGGTCTTCAGAGGTGACGAACTGCCAGGTGGACAGGGCCAGGCCCAGCACGGCAAGGCCGATACCGCAGGTTCGCGCCGCGCCCTTCACGTTCGAAATCGTCTTTCCGCGGCCCGGATTGTGCCCGGTGGTCTTTTTCACCCAGCGAAGATACGATTTGAAGCCCTCGCCGGCGACTTTCGGGTTGTTCCAGCACGGAGGAGGGGCCATGAATTCGAGGAACTGGAACGCCTTGTTCTTGCCCATCGCCTTGTCGAGCTTGTTCGTCCAGGCGAGGAAGCCCTTGAACATGTTCGCGCCACGGACCGTTGGGTGGATTTTTCCGAAGAAGCTGACGGCAAGCGTGGTTTTCTTGACGAGCCCTCTGATGTTCTCCGCGAGGTCCTTCGCGGTGGACGGCAGACCGGAAATGGCCTTCATCGTCGAGTAGAAGCTGAAGACGTCCTGCTGGGCGGCATCCATCATCATGTATGCGCCGGAGATCGTGGTCAGCCAGTCGCTCCAAGCCTTGGCCTCGCACTCCTCCTTGGTCGAACCTCGCAGTTCCAGCATGTATTGCAGGTATTCGTCCGGGCTCATGATGTCGTCGATATCCGAAAGACCCTCCACCTTGTCCAGGTTCACCTCAGGCGAGGGCAGTTCTTCCGCCTGGAGGATCGGAACGAGCATGGGTTCGATCATCAGCCAGAGGGCGAAGAGCAGAATCCAGGGTCGTGCCCGTCGGGAAATTCGGAACATGGTGTACCTCCTTCGAGTCAGCCGTCAGTTTGCCTGTACTTCGATACGATAGAAATCCGGAAAAGTTTCATCCCTTTCTCCGGTCTGTATGCAGAGAAAGGCATCTTTCCATTATACCAGCCGTCGCCGGCCGTCTCCCGAACACGCTCGGGAAGCGGTGTCCGGATGCGTCATTTCTGCCCGAGCCGTTCGCGCGCGACCCGTGCCTCGAGCTGGTCCTTGCCCCCGTCCTTTTCGACCACCTGTTCGTACAGCACCCGTGCCTCGTCGGTCTTGCCGACCGCCGAAAGGGCGTTTGCGTAATCGAGCGCCCAGATCATGAACGTCCGCTCGTCGGGGGAGGGATTCAATTTGAATAGTTCCTGATACATCGTAACAACTTTTTCATGGCGCCCGCTGTCCTTGTAGGCGATCAGCAGCCGGTTTTTCGCGTCGGGGACGATCTTCGAGTCGGGATACTTCGTGACGAGGTGCTCGAGCACCTCGATGAGTTCGTCGTATCGGGGCTTGTCCTCGGAGGTCAGATACAGATTCGAGAGACGCCAGCAGGATTCGATCGCGTGGTCGGTCGCCGGGCACTTCTCGATGACCTGCCTGTGCAGTGCCTCGAACCGGGCGGTTTCCCACTTGTCGAGGGCGATCATCTCCTCGTACAGGCTGAGCGCCAGCTTCTTCTGCTCTTCGGGGGAGAGCGACGTTTCATTCTTGCCCTGAGCAGGCTTGTCCGTCACCGCGGCCGCATCGACGGGGGCAGGGGCTGACGAGAGAGCCGGAGCGGGTGCTTCCGGTACCGATGCCGTCCCGGCTTGTCCAAGCTTGTCGAGCTCCTTGCGGGCGAACGAGTTGCCGGCGTCTATCTCGAGCACCGTTTTCCACAAGGCGCGCGCGTCTTCCGTGCGGCCCTTTCGGAGTGCGATCAGGGCCTGCAGGTTCAATAGCGGTGTACTACGGGGAAAGGCCTGCGTCGCGTCTTTCAGGAGTTTTTCCGCCTCGTCATACCGCTGGAGTTTCCCTAGCAGCGAGCCGGTGTCGCGATACAGCTCCTCTGTCGGAGAGGCTTTGAGAAGTTCGAGATATTTTTCGAGGGCTTCCTCGAACTTGCCGGCCCGTTCGAGAGCACGGCATTCCTTGAGTGCGTCCGCTGGATCAGCCGCGACGGCTGGGATCGAGCCGGCAAGGCAGAGGACAAGGGCCACCAACAGGCATGTGAAAGCGCGCATCAGGCTACCTCCCGAAGGAAAATGTTGGTTCGAGACACTTGGAATGGAACTGGCAGACGATCGAGAGCTGCGAGCCGGCTCCTTCGCCGATCGCATCGGATTTGAGCTGCATCGCGACGTTGAGATACTGGAAGTCGCTGCTGGAAGGAAGCGGCTGGAAGAGGAACGATTCGACCTGCTTCGCCCCATGAAAATCCGATTTGTTGCCCCCCTCCGCTCGGGTCAGCGTTTTCGACGAAGCATCGAATTCGTAGGAAATAACCTTTTCGGTGCTGCCGTCGAGCGCGACGAATGAAAACGACGTGTCGGTCACCGACGTCAGGGTCTTGAGCGATCGCACGTCGGTGCGGAGTCGCTCGACGATCGTGTCCATGAGCACCTGCGTGTTGAGCATGTCGGTCCCCTTCTTGAAGGAGCGCGTGGTGCGACTCATGATGAGGGTGCCGGCCAGCAGGACGAGGCTGGCGAGCGTCGCCACGATCAGGGTTTCGATGACGGACATGCCGTGTCGTTGCCGGAGAGGCCGCATTACTGGTCCTCCCGGTATTTGAGGGCCTTCAGGTCGATCGACTGGCGGGATGATTCGCTTCCGTCGTCGATACGCCAGCTGACCTCGACGGTGAGCATGAACATCCGGTCGGCTTCCTCGCCGCTCGCACTTTTCACAGTGACGCGGGTCTTGAAGAACCTGAACGACTTTCGCAGGTCCTTCTCGATCTCGGATTTCTTCGCCGCGAGGGAGGCGTGATCGAGAATCGAGACCAGGAGCGAATCAGAGAGGGCATCCGACCAGCCTTTCGACGCGAGGGCTTTCGCATTGGCCAGGGATTCGTCATAGGGCTTCGCGAGCAGGCGGTCCATCAGACTGGCGGCGAGCTGGCCGGCCATCATGTGCTTGCCGACGGAATGGGTTCCGCGGGTCGTGGTGAAGCCGAAGCTGAGCAGGGGAACCATGGCCAGCGAAAAGATGACGAGACCGACGAGGATCTCGATCATGCTCATGCCGCCGGAGACGCGGCCGCGAAGCGCGGTGCCGCTCATTCCTTCACCTCGTCGGCGGAAAGTCTATAGCCTTCCATATATGATTTGACGCCGACCGCGACGGCAGGCGTGGGATCGGCCATCGACGGGACATAGAAGAAGATCGGGTCCTCCCCGGCCCTGCCGAACTCCCGCACCCGCTGACTGAGGTTTGGGGTGTTGACGGCGATGCCGCCGCAGAACACGGGCCGCTTTACGGCTTCCCAGGTAACCTGGTCGCAGGGAACACCAACCTTCTCGTCCATCGAGATCAGGTGAACGCCGACCTGTTTGTCGCCTGCGAGCCTGATGGGCCGGCCTGACAGGCTCACGAACGTCAGGATTTCCTCCTGCTTCAGCTTGTCGATCTTGTCGATCAGGTCGGTCATCATGGCGCTGTTGTCCTGGTCGAATCTGATGCCCCTGGTGATGTTGCCGAGGGTGATGTCCTTTTCGACGAGGACGACGCCGCCGCGGATATCGGTCGTCGTGATGTGGTTCAGGGTGAGGCTGCCTTTCACGTAAACGACGCCGTCGACGTGGAACTTCGTCACTCCGTCACCCACGGCTTTCGTGAACGCCGCCTGGTTCGCGAATGTCCGCGAAATGCGTGACTGGACCGTCGAAAGCGAGGGATCACCGGCGCGCTTCTTCGGATTGATCGTGAACCACGCCGGACCGAATGTGTCGAATCGGCCGTTCAGGCGCAGGCCGTCAGCCGGCGCGAACTCGTTATACCCAAACGGACGGCGGGTTTTCTTGCTCTCGGGGTTGACGCACAGGTAGGTGTCGATGGCCGAAGTCCCGGCATCGAGGCCGCCCGAGACGACGCGCGACATGAAATCTCCATACTGCTGGCCGGGTTCCGCCGGCGTGAACGGGACCTGGCTGACGTTGTTGAACGTCGCGAAGGGGGGCGGCTGAAAATTCGAGTTTGGATTGTAGGGAAGCGGCTGGCCGCCTCCCTGCGCCGACGGATACTCAAAGAACGTGATCATCAAAAACCGCCCGAAGACGCGGCCGAAGACTTCCCGGGCCGGGCCGTAGTAGAGCCCGTCGGCGGTCTCCGACTCGCCATTCTTCCCGAACAGTTTCAGCGACGACGCGAGGGCGAGCGCCTGCGGGTTGTCGTTGATCAGGGCCTGGAACGCCGGGTCGGGCCCCATGACGTCACGCAGGGTGCGGAACGAATTGGTGAAGATTCCGTCCTCGGCATCGTCGGTGATCTCGTGGCAGAAGCCAAGGATGCCGATCTTGGCCATGTGGTTCCGGAATTTGAGGGGCACGTCGATGCCTCGCAGGCTGATGGGCTTTCCCGTGTTATCGAGGAAGATCGGCTGAAGCTGGAACTTGTCGCCTTTCTTGTTCACTCTGATCCACTCCGGGAACACCTGCCACAGATCGCTCATATAGCCCTGAAAATTTTTCTCTCCGGCGAAGTTGAGGTAGATCGGCTTGTCGTCGGCACCCAGAAAGACTCGGCCACATTTGTCCTTGTTTCCCTCGACGTTCGGCGTGGGCCACAGCACCCATGGTTGGCCCTTGTACGCGGAGTAGTTGGCCGGAACTTCCTTCGGGTGCTCGCTTCCCTTCGTGAACGTCAGGTTGATGCGGTCCTGGCTGCCGTACGGCCGTTGCTGTTCGAGATGAAGGCGATCGCAGAACAGGACGAACTCCCGCAGTACCGGCGTCATGCGCATGACGACGAGAAACGGTGCCCTGACCGCCATCGTATATGGACGTTTATTGAACTTGATCGAACAGGAGATCGACAGATACCCGCGTTTTTCGAGGCCGTTCAATTTTTCCGGGAGTTGCACGATCTCGGGGTAGGGAAGGGCTTTCAGTCCGCGGACATTGATTTTGGCCGCCCCAACGTGCTCGATGCCGAGTTCCTTCTTCAAGCCGGCCAGAAGGGAATTGGGCTGATAGATGCCCGACGGGATCGTGAATTCGTCGGTTCCGGCCTGCCGGAAAAGCTTGTATGCGTCGGATGTTGGGTCGTTGGCCTGCCGCCCGATCTGCCGGATGACGTCGCCGGTATACGACTCGAGATAGTATCGGGCGATCTGGGTGTGGTCGCCGATCGTGAGCAGCTGCGTGTGACTCGACAACCGCCGGGAAAGCGAGAAGACAAAAACGACGATCACGCTGATCAATCCCAGAAGAATGACCGTGACCGTACCCCGGCGCATTTCGAGCCTGAACTCCATGCCGAAAATTATACCCCGTCTGCCTCCCTCGCGTCCATGAATCTCGCCAGGACGGCCGTATCGGCTTCCGCGACCGGCTGAAACCTTCTCACTTGCCAGTGCGCACCGGCTGCTCTAGAATACGCGCATGAATTCAGCGCCCGTGCCTCCGGCCGAAGGCTTCACGCTGCCGTGCGAAGACTGTCCATCCCGACAGGCGAACGTGCACGTGGAGCGTCGAAGGCATCCGAGGATACGGGCGATCGTCGATCATCCGGTGTTCGTGGCGATCATCGTCGGCCTGATTCTCCTTTCCGTCATACTCATCCTTGTCGAGACATTCGGGGGGCTGCCGCCGGAAGTCAACTTCGACATCGAGATCGTCAACGACGTCATCAGGTACGCTGGCGCTCGAGACGAAGCGGGCCGGTGAAGCCCAGGCCGCTTACAATGGCCTTCTCGGAGCGGATACCGACCGCGCGCAACAGTTTGCCGAGTTGATGTTGCAGGCCCGCCTGAAACCCGTCGTTGCGAGGAATCGGCCACCGCAGCGGGACGTCGCTTCGGTTGACGACCCCTACGCCGTTCCAAAAATGTCACCTGGATCAGACAGATCGAAGACCCCTGTTCCGTCGGCTCCGAAACCAGTGGCTGCGACAGACCGGGAAAATCCGTATGAGGGTGTCGAGCCTCGCCCTGCTGTGCCGTCGTCCCGGCCACCGGCTTCCGCTTCCGCCGGTGAGGCGGATGTCGCGACGAGTCCCCGTCAGACGGATCCCGTTCCCGAGCCGGAACGGGTCGCACCTCCGGAAACGGCGCAGGCCGCCGCCGCGGAGCCGGCGAGCGAAACCACGCCGCTTTCCGGTTCGCTGCTCCAGGCGATGGTGGACAGGCTGTTCGATGAGGATCCGGCGATGGTCGACAAGGCCTGTGAGGAAATGGCGCTGTATGCCGAACAGGCATTCCCGGTCGTTGTCGAACGCCTTCCCGATCCCGATCCAGACCGGCGTATCCGCCTCATTCAAGCCCTGGGCAGGATGAAGAAGATTGCTGACACCGTATCGCCGGTTCTCGAAGAGCTTCTCCTCGATCCGGATCCGGGTGTCCAGGCCGCTGCGGAAGCGGCGATGGGTGCTCTGAAACAATAGCGATACAGATAGAAAACCGGCCGAAGGCTCGCGCCTCCGGCCGGTTTTCCCGTGCAGGTCGGTATTACTGGTTCATCGGCATCAAGACGGGGCTGTCGAGATCCATTGCCTCGGTGTCGCAGACGGGCTGGAAGCCGCCTTCCTTGAAGACACCCTGATACAGTTCGGGGTTATCGCCATAGGCGACCTTGATGTCCATCTGGTCCTTGATCTCGTTCCAGCCTTCGAGGATTTCCTTCAGGCTGGAAATCTCCTGGTTGTATTCCTGCAGGAGCTCGGCGGGGGGCTTCACGTGATAGTCGATGCCAAGGAAGCCGTCGCGCGTATCGGAGCTGGAGCGGTTGGCGAGGGACGAGAACTTCTTCGCCTCGTTCAGGTAGAGTTTGTTGAACTTGCGGTGCTCCTCATAGGCGGGGTAGAGACCGCTCAGCCAGTCGGCGCCGAGGAAGCCGGAAGAACCCTTCACGTCGAGGAACGTGCCTTCCTTCAGATATCTGCGGATGGCGTCGTTGGTGAAATCCTTGTCGAAATCGACGTTCAGGAGCGAGTCTTTTTCGGACCACAGATCGTTCATCAGCTTGGCCGTGTCGAGATTGTGCTTGACGGTCTGCATGATCAGAACGATCTCGGCGGCTTTCTGCGAGATGCTGACGGGCACGTATGCGAGGACTTCCTCGAGCTGGGCCTTGTACCGATCGATCATCGCTTTGGGAGTCTTGAGCTTCCTGTCGGAAATCTGCCAGCCGAACGCCTCGTGGCATTTCTTGTACAGATCGGTGTTAACCACCTCGGGATCGTATTTGTAGGCTTCGAGAAGCCCCGAGAGCGCCCGCCGGATCTGTTGCGTGCTCTCCAGATTCTTCACCAGGTCCTTGATGACCTTGTCGTTTTCCTTCATCGTTTTTTCCATGCTTTCGCGGGCGATTTCGACCTGCTTCGAGAAGAACATCATTTCCTTGGAGCCGATGATGAAGGCGTCGGCTTCGAGCGACTGCCTGAGGAGGGCTTCGGTGAAGGCGCCCGTGTCGATGCCGAGCAGGTAGATGTAGTTGAAGGGTGACTGCTCGATGCGCAGGCCGACGGCGTCGTAGATGCCTTCCTTCAGGTTCTTGGCCATCAGGTAGTTCTTGTATTTCTTCACGAGCACGTAGTCGGGATTGAAGAAGACGCGCTTGATGTCGGCGTTCTTGATCTCCTTCTCATATCCGCGCGAGTCGATCTTGTTACCCACCCACGAAATATAGGTCATCGGATTGATCACATGGCCGATGGTGCCGAAGAAGCCGCGGTTCTTTGCTTCCTCGCTTTCCTTCTCGTTTGGTTTCCAGGACATGTAGTCGGCCTTCTTGTGCCAGAGTTCCATCAGGCGGGCCATGTCGAAGTCGGGCAGCGTGAAGCCGGTCTGGTTGTAATACGTCATCAGGACGCCCTGCTTCTCGAGTTCGGTGTAGACGGCCTTTCCGGCATCGTGCTGCTTCTTCTCCTCGTCGGTCGCAGGCTGCTGCTCGGCGAGATACTGCCCGTAGTCGCGCTCGGCCAGGATCAGAGACGCCGACTTTTCTTCCGGTTTCAGGCTGGAGCGGTTGTTGTAGAACGATTCGTATTCCTTGTCGTTCTGAATCAGGAACCAGTGAGAAGCCCTGTAGGCTTCTTTCCACTTCTTGTTGTGCTCGCCGATGATGTCGCCGACCGTCGTGAGGATCATCCAGGCGAGGGTGATTGCCGCGACGACCTGGCCGACGACAGGAACACAGAACATGCAGACGAGGGCTGCGGCGCCGAAGGCAATGTCGGCGTAGTTCTTGACCATCGCATACGAACCGTATCGCCCGCCCTGACGGTCTTCAGAGGTGACGAACTGCCAGGTGGACAGGGCCAGGCCCAGCACGGCAAGGCCGATACCGCAGGTTCGCGCCGCGCCCTTCACGTTCGAAATCGTCTTTCCGCGGCCCGGATTGTGCCCGGTGGTCTTTTTCACCCAGCGAAGATACGATTTGAAGCCCTCGCCGGCGACTTTCGGGTTGTTCCAGCACGGAGGAGGGGCCATGAATTCGAGGAACTGGAACGCCTTGTTCTTGCCCATCGCCTTGTCGAGCTTGTTCGTCCAGGCGAGGAAGCCCTTGAACATGTTCGCGCCACGGACCGTTGGGTGGATTTTTCCGAAGAAGCTGACGGCAAGCGTGGTTTTCTTGACGAGCCCTCTGATGTTCTCCGCGAGGTCCTTCGCGGTGGACGGCAGACCGGAAATGGCCTTCATCGTCGAGTAGAAGCTGAAGACGTCCTGCTGGGCGGCATCCATCATCATGTATGCGCCGGAGATCGTGGTCAGCCAGTCGCTCCAAGCCTTGGCCTCGCACTCCTCCTTGGTCGAACCTCGCAGTTCCAGCATGTATTGCAGGTATTCGTCCGGGCTCATGATGTCGTCGATATCCGAAAGACCCTCCACCTTGTCCAGGTTCACCTCAGGCGAGGGCAGTTCTTCCGCCTGGAGGATCGGAACGAGCATGGGTTCGATCATCAGCCAGAGGGCGAAGAGCAGAATCCAGGGTCGTGCCCGTCGGGAAATTCGGAACATGGTGTACCTCCTTCGAGTCAGCCGTCAGTTTGCCTGTACTTCGATACGATAGAAATCCGGAAAAGTTTCATCCCTTTCTCCGGTCTGTATGCAGAGAAAGGCATCTTTCCATTATACCAGCCGTCGCCGGCCGTCTCCCGAACACGCTCGGGAAGCGGTGTCCGGATGCGTCATTTCTGCCCGAGCCGTTCGCGCGCGACCCGTGCCTCGAGCTGGTCCTTGCCCCCGTCCTTTTCGACCACCTGTTCGTACAGCACCCGTGCCTCGTCGGTCTTGCCGACCGCCGAAAGGGCGTTTGCGTAATCGAGCGCCCAGATCATGAACGTCCGCTCGTCGGGGGAGGGATTCAATTTGAATAGTTCCTGATACATCGTAACAACTTTTTCATGGCGCCCGCTGTCCTTGTAGGCGATCAGCAGCCGGTTTTTCGCGTCGGGGACGATCTTCGAGTCGGGATACTTCGTGACGAGGTGCTCGAGCACCTCGATGAGTTCGTCGTATCGGGGCTTGTCCTCGGAGGTCAGATACAGATTCGAGAGACGCCAGCAGGATTCGATCGCGTGGTCGGTCGCCGGGCACTTCTCGATGACCTGCCTGTGCAGTGCCTCGAACCGGGCGGTTTCCCACTTGTCGAGGGCGATCATCTCCTCGTACAGGCTGAGCGCCAGCTTCTTCTGCTCTTCGGGGGAGAGCGACGTTTCATTCTTGCCCTGAGCAGGCTTGTCCGTCACCGCGGCCGCATCGACGGGGGCAGGGGCTGACGAGAGAGCCGGAGCGGGTGCTTCCGGTACCGATGCCGTCCCGGCTTGTCCAAGCTTGTCGAGCTCCTTGCGGGCGAACGAGTTGCCGGCGTCTATCTCGAGCACCGTTTTCCACAAGGCGCGCGCGTCTTCCGTGCGGCCCTTTCGGAGTGCGATCAGGGCCTGCAGGTTCAATAGCGGTGTACTACGGGGAAAGGCCTGCGTCGCGTCTTTCAGGAGTTTTTCCGCCTCGTCATACCGCTGGAGTTTCCCTAGCAGCGAGCCGGTGTCGCGATACAGCTCCTCTGTCGGAGAGGCTTTGAGAAGTTCGAGATATTTTTCGAGGGCTTCCTCGAACTTGCCGGCCCGTTCGAGAGCACGGCATTCCTTGAGTGCGTCCGCTGGATCAGCCGCGACGGCTGGGATCGAGCCGGCAAGGCAGAGGACAAGGGCCACCAACAGGCATGTGAAAGCGCGCATCAGGCTACCTCCCGAAGGAAAATGTTGGTTCGAGACACTTGGAATGGAACTGGCAGACGATCGAGAGCTGCGAGCCGGCTCCTTCGCCGATCGCATCGGATTTGAGCTGCATCGCGACGTTGAGATACTGGAAGTCGCTGCTGGAAGGAAGCGGCTGGAAGAGGAACGATTCGACCTGCTTCGCCCCATGAAAATCCGATTTGTTGCCCCCCTCCGCTCGGGTCAGCGTTTTCGACGAAGCATCGAATTCGTAGGAAATAACCTTTTCGGTGCTGCCGTCGAGCGCGACGAATGAAAACGACGTGTCGGTCACCGACGTCAGGGTCTTGAGCGATCGCACGTCGGTGCGGAGTCGCTCGACGATCGTGTCCATGAGCACCTGCGTGTTGAGCATGTCGGTCCCCTTCTTGAAGGAGCGCGTGGTGCGACTCATGATGAGGGTGCCGGCCAGCAGGACGAGGCTGGCGAGCGTCGCCACGATCAGGGTTTCGATGACGGACATGCCGTGTCGTTGCCGGAGAGGCCGCATTACTGGTCCTCCCGGTATTTGAGGGCCTTCAGGTCGATCGACTGGCGGGATGATTCGCTTCCGTCGTCGATACGCCAGCTGACCTCGACGGTGAGCATGAACATCCGGTCGGCTTCCTCGCCGCTCGCACTTTTCACAGTGACGCGGGTCTTGAAGAACCTGAACGACTTTCGCAGGTCCTTCTCGATCTCGGATTTCTTCGCCGCGAGGGAGGCGTGATCGAGAATCGAGACCAGGAGCGAATCAGAGAGGGCATCCGACCAGCCTTTCGACGCGAGGGCTTTCGCATTGGCCAGGGATTCGTCATAGGGCTTCGCGAGCAGGCGGTCCATCAGACTGGCGGCGAGCTGGCCGGCCATCATGTGCTTGCCGACGGAATGGGTTCCGCGGGTCGTGGTGAAGCCGAAGCTGAGCAGGGGAACCATGGCCAGCGAAAAGATGACGAGACCGACGAGGATCTCGATCATGCTCATGCCGCCGGAGACGCGGCCGCGAAGCGCGGTGCCGCTCATTCCTTCACCTCGTCGGCGGAAAGTCTATAGCCTTCCATATATGATTTGACGCCGACCGCGACGGCAGGCGTGGGATCGGCCATCGACGGGACATAGAAGAAGATCGGGTCCTCCCCGGCCCTGCCGAACTCCCGCACCCGCTGACTGAGGTTTGGGGTGTTGACGGCGATGCCGCCGCAGAACACGGGCCGCTTTACGGCTTCCCAGGTAACCTGGTCGCAGGGAACACCAACCTTCTCGTCCATCGAGATCAGGTGAACGCCGACCTGTTTGTCGCCTGCGAGCCTGATGGGCCGGCCTGACAGGCTCACGAACGTCAGGATTTCCTCCTGCTTCAGCTTGTCGATCTTGTCGATCAGGTCGGTCATCATGGCGCTGTTGTCCTGGTCGAATCTGATGCCCCTGGTGATGTTGCCGAGGGTGATGTCCTTTTCGACGAGGACGACGCCGCCGCGGATATCGGTCGTCGTGATGTGGTTCAGGGTGAGGCTGCCTTTCACGTAAACGACGCCGTCGACGTGGAACTTCGTCACTCCGTCACCCACGGCTTTCGTGAACGCCGCCTGGTTCGCGAATGTCCGCGAAATGCGTGACTGGACCGTCGAAAGCGAGGGATCACCGGCGCGCTTCTTCGGATTGATCGTGAACCACGCCGGACCGAATGTGTCGAATCGGCCGTTCAGGCGCAGGCCGTCAGCCGGCGCGAACTCGTTATACCCAAACGGACGGCGGGTTTTCTTGCTCTCGGGGTTGACGCACAGGTAGGTGTCGATGGCCGAAGTCCCGGCATCGAGGCCGCCCGAGACGACGCGCGACATGAAATCTCCATACTGCTGGCCGGGTTCCGCCGGCGTGAACGGGACCTGGCTGACGTTGTTGAACGTCGCGAAGGGGGGCGGCTGAAAATTCGAGTTTGGATTGTAGGGAAGCGGCTGGCCGCCTCCCTGCGCCGACGGATACTCAAAGAACGTGATCATCAAAAACCGCCCGAAGACGCGGCCGAAGACTTCCCGGGCCGGGCCGTAGTAGAGCCCGTCGGCGGTCTCCGACTCGCCATTCTTCCCGAACAGTTTCAGCGACGACGCGAGGGCGAGCGCCTGCGGGTTGTCGTTGATCAGGGCCTGGAACGCCGGGTCGGGCCCCATGACGTCACGCAGGGTGCGGAACGAATTGGTGAAGATTCCGTCCTCGGCATCGTCGGTGATCTCGTGGCAGAAGCCAAGGATGCCGATCTTGGCCATGTGGTTCCGGAATTTGAGGGGCACGTCGATGCCTCGCAGGCTGATGGGCTTTCCCGTGTTATCGAGGAAGATCGGCTGAAGCTGGAACTTGTCGCCTTTCTTGTTCACTCTGATCCACTCCGGGAACACCTGCCACAGATCGCTCATATAGCCCTGAAAATTTTTCTCTCCGGCGAAGTTGAGGTAGATCGGCTTGTCGTCGGCACCCAGAAAGACTCGGCCACATTTGTCCTTGTTTCCCTCGACGTTCGGCGTGGGCCACAGCACCCATGGTTGGCCCTTGTACGCGGAGTAGTTGGCCGGAACTTCCTTCGGGTGCTCGCTTCCCTTCGTGAACGTCAGGTTGATGCGGTCCTGGCTGCCGTACGGCCGTTGCTGTTCGAGATGAAGGCGATCGCAGAACAGGACGAACTCCCGCAGTACCGGCGTCATGCGCATGACGACGAGAAACGGTGCCCTGACCGCCATCGTATATGGACGTTTATTGAACTTGATCGAACAGGAGATCGACAGATACCCGCGTTTTTCGAGGCCGTTCAATTTTTCCGGGAGTTGCACGATCTCGGGGTAGGGAAGGGCTTTCAGTCCGCGGACATTGATTTTGGCCGCCCCAACGTGCTCGATGCCGAGTTCCTTCTTCAAGCCGGCCAGAAGGGAATTGGGCTGATAGATGCCCGACGGGATCGTGAATTCGTCGGTTCCGGCCTGCCGGAAAAGCTTGTATGCGTCGGATGTTGGGTCGTTGGCCTGCCGCCCGATCTGCCGGATGACGTCGCCGGTATACGACTCGAGATAGTATCGGGCGATCTGGGTGTGGTCGCCGATCGTGAGCAGCTGCGTGTGACTCGACAACCGCCGGGAAAGCGAGAAGACAAAAACGACGATCACGCTGATCAATCCCAGAAGAATGACCGTGACCGTACCCCGGCGCATTTCGAGCCTGAACTCCATGCCGAAAATTATACCCCGTCTGCCTCCCTCGCGTCCATGAATCTCGCCAGGACGGCCGTATCGGCTTCCGCGACCGGCTGAAACCTTCTCACTTGCCAGTGCGCACCGGCTGCTCTAGAATACGCGCATGAATTCAGCGCCCGTGCCTCCGGCCGAAGGCTTCACGCTGCCGTGCGAAGACTGTCCATCCCGACAGGCGAACGTGCACGTGGAGCGTCGAAGGCATCCGAGGATACGGGCGATCGTCGATCATCCGGTGTTCGTGGCGATCATCGTCGGCCTGATTCTCCTTTCCGTCATACTCATCCTTGTCGAGACATTCGGGGGGCTGCCGCCGGAAGTCAACTTCGACATCGAGATCGTCAACGACGTCATCACGATGATCTTCGTCATCGAACTTCTGATGAGGTGGCTCGTCAGTCAGACCACAGGGACCTTCTTCAGACGCCACTGGATCGATGTGGTCGCCGTGCTGCCCCTCCTGCGTGTTTTCCGCCTCGGACGCGTGTTTCAGCTCGTCCGCATCGTGAGGATCTTCTCCCTCGCGACGGTTCTGCAGAGGCGCCTCGCCGTTTTCGGGGCGATCCTGGAAGGACGGACGCTGGAATACGCGGTCATTCTCTCGTTCATGTTTTTTGCGGTCATTTTCGGGGGCGTCGGATTTTCTCAATACGAGGTGGGGCCGGCCTCCGAGTTGAAAACACCCGGCGACGCGATATGGAAGTCCGTCTTCACCCTGTTGTCCGGTGAATATGCGAGTTACCCCGCGTCGTTCGGCGGAAGGATCGTGCTCGCGATCATGCTACTGTTCGGCATGGGAACCTTCGCGATGCTCACCGGTACCTTTTCGGCCCTGATGATTCAGAAGCTCAAGGAGAATGCGATGCAGCGGACCGTCAATCCCGAAGACCTGAACGGACACATCATCATCTGCGGATTCAGCGCGAAGATCGCGATCCTGATTTCGGAATTCTCTTCGGAGCCGAAACTTGCCGAAACGGATATTCTCATCGTTTCGCAGCTTGCCGACATCAACGACCTCCGAAACAAGCGTGTGCGCACGGACCGGCTCACGATCATGAAAGAGGATTTCACCCAGATGGACACCCTGCTGCGGGCCGGCATCAAGCGCGCGCGGTCGGCGATCATCCTTTCCGAACACGGGGAAAACCGCTCGACGCAGGATATCGACGCCCGCACGATCCTGTGCGGCCTCACGATCGAACGGCTCAATCCCGGCATTCATACATCGGCTGAATTATATAATGCAGAGTATGCCGATCATCTCACCACCGCGGGCGTCGAGGATGTCGTCATCCAGGGCGACGTCTCCGGCCGCCTCCTGGCCCGCGTGGCGATGCAGCAGGGACTTCTCGGGTTCTTCAGGGACCTGTTGACGAACCGGAGCGGGAACGGTCTCTCGTTCATGCCGGTTCCCGAGAGCCTGGTCGGTGCCGATGTCGAGGTTGCCCTTGGCGCGCTCCGAAAAGACCGGAATGCCATCCTCGTCGCCGTCAAGCCCGGGGATGAACCGCTGATCGTGAATCCGCGCGGACGGAACCTCGAGAAAAGCGATCAGCTGCTCGTGATCCTTCCAATCGCGTGAAGACGGGCGGCCTGCAATCCCGTGACTGACCAGATCTCATCCGGAGATGTTCGGTCTTCCGGCACGAAACCCGCAAGCGCTGCCGGCGGCGGCATCATGCGCTCGGCTGCGGTCATGGGCGTGGCGACGTTTTTCAGCCGCATTGCCGGCCTCGTGCGGGAGCAGAGTTTCGCGTATTTCTTCGGCGCCGGCGCTTGGACCGACGCATTCAACGTCGCGTTCCGGATTCCAAACCTGCTGCGCGACCTGTTCGCCGAAGGCGCGATGAGCGCGGCGTTCGTGCCGACGTTCAACGCGGTTCTGACGAAAGAGGGGCGCGAGCGGGCGTTCCGGCTGGCGAGCATCACGCTGACGATGCTCATCCTCGTCGTGGGCGCGATCACAGCCCTGGGAATCGCCGTGTCGCCGGTCCTGGTGAAGATCATGGCGCCTGAGTTCACGTCCGACCCGGCGAAGTTCGAGGTGACGGTGAGCATGACGCGGATCATGTTTCCCTTCTTGCTGGTCATCTCGCTGGCCGCCATGGTCATGGGCGTTCTCAACTCGCTCGGGGAGTTTTTCATCCCGGCCGTCGCGCCGGTGTTCCTGAATCTCGCGATGATCGTCGCCGGGTTCACGCTCTGCCCGTGGTTCGAAACCATCGGCTGGCGTCCCATCGAAGGAATGGCCGTCGGGGCGATGATTGGAGGTTTCCTGCAACTTGTGGCCCAGTGGCCGGCGTTGCGCCGGTCAGGGTTCCGCTTCGAATGGGAGTTTCGACCGGGGGATTCCGGGATGAAGCGGATCGTCGCGCTTGTGCTGCCGGGCACGATCGGCCTCGCGGCGACGCAGGTAAACGTCGCGATTAGCACGATGCTCGCGACCTCGCAAGGCGACGGCGCCGTTTCCTGGCTCAACTACGCGTTCCGGCTGATGCAGTTGCCGCTCGGCCTGTTCGGGGTCGCGATCGCGCAGGCGACCCTGCCGGTCATCTCGCGGCAGGCGGCCGCGAACGACCGCGAGGCGATGGCCGATACGCTCGCCGGCTCGATCAAGTTGACGAGTTTCATCAATATCGTGGCGGCAATGGGACTGGCGGCGCTTTCCGTTCCCGTCATCCGCCTTTTGTTTGAACACGGCAGGTTCACGGCGGCTGATACGGCCGCGACGGCCGTCGCGCTCCAGGCGTACGCGGCCGGCCTGATTTTCTTTTCGCTCGTCAAGGTCCTGGGCCCCGCCTTTTACGCGCTTGGAGACACGTCGGTTCCCGTAAAGGCAAGCTTTGCCTCCGTCGTCGCCTGCATCGGCGCCAACCTCGCCCTGATCGGGCCGTGCGGCTACTGGGGCCTCGCGCTTGGCACCTCTGTCGGGTCGGGCGTCAACGCGCTGATCCTGTATCTCGTGTTGAGCGGCCGGATGGGCGGGTTCGGACGGTTCGGCGTGGCGGGTTCGCTCATACGCACGCTTCTTGCCGGCGCGGCGATGGCCGGCGCGATGGGGTGCGTGGAGGCCCCGGTGTTCGAAGCGCTTCGGGCTGGCATCGCCGGATTGCCGCGAATCCCGGCCATTCCGGCAGGCCTCCTCTCGCTCGCATCGGCAGGCCTGGCGGGCGGCATCGTCCTCGTCGCGACGGTGAAACTCCTCCGCCACCGCGAGGCGGACGAAGGTTTCGCCATGATCCTGCGCCGTCTCAAACGACGATAGGCATTTCCCCGGTTCTCCGTTTCGCGAGAAAGGGGGAATCCGCAAATGACGCAGATAGTATTTCATAAGAAATAAAGATCTGCGTCATCTGCGAAACGTTCTTGTCCGGGCTTTTGTGGTTTTGTCTCTTCGAGATGTCGTGTTTGGCGAAAAACGATGCGTTTGCCCCGTCGAACGGCTTGATTTCGCGGGCGGGGCGGGGTAGGATGTGACATCGCAAAAGGAAAGGCATTCATGGAACCCCAGATCGACGCCCTGAAAAACATGTTCGGAGACCTGTTCGCGAAGCTGATGGCCTTCACCCTCGAAGACGAGTTCCAGGAGGCGCTCGGCGAAGCGCTCGAAGTGTTCTACAACATGGC
>JAGOCE010000338.1 GCA_017998915.1 Candidatus Ozemibacteraceae bacterium | reverse complement strand
TGGTAGACCACGCCCATCCAGCCGCGCCCGAGCTCCGGCCCGACCTGATACTGCCCGGCAAGCGCGGATGCCGCAAGCTCCCCCATCGATGCCGTCAGGGTCCCCGTGAAGGGAAGCGCCCGCCGCATCGTCGTGCGTCTGCGGGCCGTCGTGCCGGGAACGATGCCTTCGCTGATCGACACCGAGATGCGGTTCTGTCCGACGACGATCTGATCGCCGTCCGACAGGAACGTTGCTTTCGACGCAGGACGAAGAAGCCCTCGCCCGGCATCGCGCCCGCCATACAGTTTGTCGTTGACATACACCCCATTCGTACTGCCGAGATCCGACAGCAGGACGAACGGCGGCGAAATCTCCAGGAGAAAGTGATGACGCGACACGAACGGATCGTTCCCGACCCGCAGAACCGCATCGGCGGCCCGTCCGAACAGGACGCACCCGGGCTGCTCAAAGGTCACCGATCGTCCCTTGAGCTCCCCCTGGAGAACGTTCAATTCGACGGTTGCCGTCATGGTTCATCCTTCTTGCGCGGCATGGTCATCTTCGGATAGAGCCTTTTCATGCAATCCGGGCAGATTCCGTGCGTGAAATCAGCCTCGGAATGGCTCCTGATATATGTCTCGAGAATTTCCCAGTAACCCACATCGTTCCTGATTTTCTTGCAGCTGCAGCAGATGGGGAGAAATCCTTTGAGCGTCTTGATCTCGGACTTCGCGCGGCCCAACTCCTCAAGGCCCTTGTCACGCTGCGATTCAGCCCGCTTCAGGGCGGTGATGTCCTGGATGAACGCGACGAACCCCCTGGACCGGGGCGACTCGGCGGGAAAGGGCAGATAGACGACCCGGACCGCCCGTATCTCGCCGTCGAGGCCGAACGCGACGTTCTCGTATTCGACACGCTGCCCGGCCAGTGCCGCTTTCATGTGCGCCGATGCGCCCTTCCAGGACTCGGGCGAAACGATGTCCTTCACAGGCTTCCCGATGACATCCTCTCGGGCAAGACCATACCAATCGGCATACGGCCTGTTGACCCAGATGAAGCGAAGGCGGGCGTCGACGTAGGCCACCAGCGCGGGAAGAAGATCGAGCAGGGTCTCGCGTTCCACAAGACGAAACCCGGTTTCCTCCGCGTCTGCCTGGAGCCGCTGGAATTCGGCCACCAGGGAGTCGGGGGAAACCGGCGTGCGAGTCCCGCATGTTGAGTCGGATTTCTTCACATGCACCAAGAGCAAATCGCCGGATGAGGTATTGTTTTCGCTATCGATACGCTATCACCCGCTCTCTACCGCGTCAAGGAAGTTCGACATTTCAAGCCTTCCCCGTCTCTGCAAACAACCCCTTCTTTCGGCATTGCCTGGAAACGCACGCGCCAGAAAACTGGTATCATGAGGCTATGAGCAAGCGAAACAGGCGCGGAGCCCCCTGGCTGTATCTGATCATGGCCCTCCTGGCCGCGGCGTTCCTGTATCTCTTCGGCTGGCCGATCGCGAAACAGGTCATCCTCCACCGCGGCGACGAAGCGTTCGAGGAACCCGCCCGCCCCGCGAAGCCGGGCGCCGGTGCTCCCGCGATTCCCGGCGACGTTCTGTCCGACGAACCCTGAGCGCGTTTTCTCTCACGAACTCGACATTTGAAAGGAGGCATCCTGATGACAGGCACGAAAAAGCAGTGGGCCGTGATCAGGCAGAAAAGCTCGAAAGGCGACCTCTACCTCGAGGAAACCGTCGAGGTGTTCGACGATGAAACCCTGGCCCGGGCCAGCCTCGAAGCCCGGCAGAAATCCGCCGGCGGCACCTTCCAGGAATGGGTGGATTATATCCTTCGTGAAATACAACCCTGACGTTTCCACGACGTCCGACGATCTCAGGTTCCTGAAGCGAGTAGGGCAGACAACTCTTTCGGCGGAAGCCAGGTGAAACCTTTCCCTTCGAACCCGGGAAGCATCCGTTCCGGCGCTCTCGGAATCGCATCGTATGAAGGGATGAGATACCGATTCTGCGCGGATGACCACGTGGCAACCCCGGGCGCATCTAGATCGAGCACTTTCACCTCGCTGCCCAACGCATCTTTTACCAGCAAGAAAACCGGAACGCCTGAATCGCTGTCCCAGGTGACGGAAATCCGCTCTCCCGCCGCGATGGGAATCTCGTTCTGGATCGGCACCTCGCCGAACCTGCCGGCGCCCAATTCGCGGAATCTATAGCATGCATGATACGAATCATCCTGCCTGTAATTGTAGATCGGCGTCACTTCGAGACCGCGCCCGCTGTGGTTCTCGATGGAGTAGGTGCCCAGAAACAGCATGAAAACACCCCCCGCAGGGTCGAAAACGATATGAAACAGCAGCACCCCCAGAATCGTGAGAAAGCCGAGTCCCACCAGACACACGATTCCCACGATCAGCCGGCCCAACAGACCCGCAACCCTCATCACAAGATTCTTCATCGGTGTAAGCATGCTTCAGTATCTCACATCATCCCACGCATGTTCTCACGATTCCCCGGCTCTTCGCTCAGATCCGTCTCGGCACGGAAAAGCACGACTGGCATCGGAAAACCATGAGGATGCGCATCCCGGACCAGTATATTCGACTCCCGAATCTGAAGACAGCGGACGGGAGTATCGAACCAGTTCCGGATAATCGAGATCCACCCTGAACTTTTACCAAACATACATGCTCAATCGCAGGGAAACCCAGCAGATCTCGTATTTCCTGAAGTTGCTGAGAATGGTATGTCCTGGCTGACCAAGATCGTCATGAAAGCCTGCCGAATTACGAGTGTAGCCTATAAGCGACTCCACGAGCTCAGACACACGTTCATATCATAACGGTGTGGCTGCTCGCGCCGTTCAGGCGATGGTAGGCCACCAGAATATCCAGACCACGATGGGCTACTCCCATATTCATCAAGATGAGATACGCGGAAAGATCAACAAATTGGGTTATTGAACGAGAATCAGGTTTGCCAACCAGAAGTATCGTTGATTGCGTATAATGCCGTTTCGTGCAAAGCGGGGATGCATCTTCTCACGATTTTACAGAGAATCGTGATTGCGGTGCCCAAGGAGAAGGTAAGAGATGAAAGCTGTTTTGCCCCCAAAGGAAACGATGACGGTCGAATTCAAGAGCGACCGCAAGAAACTACCGGACCATGAACTTATCGAAGCGGTTGTATGCCTGGCAAACTCAGACGGAGGCGAATTGTGGCTGGGTGTTGAGGATGACGGTTCCCCCACAGGCTTACATCGGGAACATGCTTCGGTGGATGGCCTTCCTGGCCTGATAGCCGCCCGCACCTCACCCTCGCTGGCAGTAAAAGTGGAAGCAATCAACCTCGGCGGTATTCCCGTGGCCCGCCTTCTGATCCCCAAATCGCCGACGGAAGTAGCAACGAGCAGCGGCATGTATCTCCGCCGCCGCATCAGACATGACGGGACACCGGAATGCGCGCCGATGCTTCCTCATGACCGAGTGAGCCGCGCCACGACGTTCGGCTTGCTCGATATATCGGCTCAACCCGTGTCCGAAGCGACTCTTCACGATCTCGATCCCCTGGAACGCGAGCGCCTGCGCCAGGCTGTTCGGCAGTATGGCGGGGATCGCGTATTGCTGGAACTGGATGACGAAGCCCTCGATGGCGCATTGAGCCTGACCGTTCGGCAATCCGACGGAAGCCGCGTTCCAACCCTGACGGGGCTTCTGATAATCGGACGCGAAACGTCCCTGAAGCGTCTGGTTCCGACTCATGAGTTTGCCTTCCAGGTCCTTGCTCAGCAGGCCGTGCGACTCAATGAGTTCCGAACCTTTCCATTACTGAAGGCTCTCGAGTGGCTTGAAACGAATTTTCGACCATACAATCCGGAAGAAGAGCTTCAGGTCGGGCTGTTCCGCGTACCTGTACCGCTGGTCGATATCGGCGCTTTCCGCGAGGCTGTCGCGAATTCGCTGATTCATCGGGATTATCACAGACTCGGCGCCGTTCATGTGCGCCTGGAAAGTGATGCGTTGATCGTAAGCAATCCCGGCGGGCTGGTTGACGGTGTCTCGCTATCCAATCTCCTGACGACGGAACCTCGACCGCGGAATCGTGTTCTCGCCGACGCCATGAAACGCATTGGGGTCGTGGAACGCTCAGGACGCGGTGTTGATACCATTTATCGCGGTCTGCTCAAATTTGGCCGCCCGACCCCGGATTATTCTCAAACCGACGCGAATAGTGTCGTTCTGCGACTTTCTACCGACAAAGCCGACTTGAACTTCCTGAGAATTGTCGTAGCCGAGGAAAACAGACGCAACGGAATCCTGCCCATAGACAGCCTGATTGCTTTATCGGCACTGCATGAACAAAAGCGCCTGACGGCAGATGAGCTTTCCTGCCTGATACAACGAGACCAGGCGCGGGCGAAGCGCACGCTGGAATCCCTCGTGGAGATTGGACTGGTTCAACCTCATGGCAGCACCCCCCGTACACGCAGTTACACCTTATCGGCAACCCTCTATGACGCGATGGGTGATAAGGCAGCCTTTACCCGCCAAGCAGGGTTTTCAGCAATCCAACATGAGCAAATGGTGGAAAACTTCATTCAGCATCACGGGAAGATCAAGCGCACGGATGTCATGGAATTATGCAGATTATCCGGAAACCAAGCGTGGAAACTGATCAAGCGGATGCTGGATGCAGGAAAACTTTGCAAGAATGGTGAACGGCGCTGGGCATACTATACACTTCCTTCCCAGAGCCCTTGACCGCTGCTGATAACACATCGTCTATACGCCTTCTATACGCCTCTATACGCCTCTATAC
>JAGOCE010000337.1 GCA_017998915.1 Candidatus Ozemibacteraceae bacterium | reverse complement strand
ACAATGGCGACTCCCGTGTAACTTTATCTTCGGACCTGCCAAAATGCAACCGTTTTCATGCGCGCTTGCGAGCTGACGAACTGGGAATATTCAATTCCATCCTGTATTTTGCGACCGTTCGGCGGGCGATGTAGATCCCGTCGGATTTCAGGCGGGCGACGATGTCGCTGTCGGAAAGCGGTTTTGCGGTGTTTTCCTGCTTGACGAGGTCATCAATGCGCTGTTTCACGGCGAGCGTCGAAACGTCTTCTCCGCTCTGGGTGCGAGCCGCACCCGAGAAAAAGAACTTGAGTTCGAACAAACCGCGCGGCGTCTGGGCATATTTTCCGCTCGTGGCGCGGCTGACCGTCGATTCATGCACACCGGCCATGCTCGCGACATCCTGCAGGGTGAGAGGTTTCAGGTGCAGGATGCCAAAGTCGAGAAAGTCGCGCTGAACCTCGATGATGGCGCGCGTCACGTTGAGAATCGTCTCTTTTCGCTTGTCAACGTAGCGCAGAAACGAGCGCGCCGCATCGAGCTTCGTGCGGATGAACTCATACGTTGCCTTATCGGTCTGGTCTTTGTTCTTGATCGCATCGCGATACAGATTATTGATCCTGAGGCGGGGCATGTCACGCTCGTTCAGCGTCGCGACGTATTCCCCCTCCTCGGTCTTCTGGATGAATACGTCCGGTGTGACATAGATTTCGTCACCGCCCGACGGGAAGGTCGCGCCCGGCTTCGGATTGAAAGATTTGATGGCCTCGACAGCGGCCTGCACCTCTTCGAGTTCGTAGCCGGTCGCCTTGGCGATCGCGGGAAGCTTGTTGCCGGCGAGGTCTTCGAGGTGACGATCGATGATCACCGTCACGGCATCATCGTGGAACCCCTCATCGCGCGCCTGGATCAGCAGGCATTCGCGGAGATCGAAAGCGCCGACACCGGGCGGGTCCATCGTTTGGATGACCCTCACGACGCGCTCGACAACGGCCGTATCGATCTTCAGGAGGTCGGCGATCTGGTCACGCGTATGGCGCAGATACCCGTTCCGATCGATCAGGCCGATCATATATTCCCCGATTTTCATCTCGGTCGGGTTGAGGGGGGCCTCGCGGAGCTGGGTTTCAAGATGGTCGCGCAGCGAACTCTTCTTCGAGGTGAAGTTCTCGAAGGTCGTCTCCTCATCGCCCGCGTAGCCGCCGGCGGAAACCCGGATCTCTGAGCTTTCGCTGTCCTGGATGTATTTCTGCCAGTCGATCGCGTAGTCCTGGCGACCCGGCTCGGCGAAATCGGTCGAGGGGGGGGGTGCCGAGAGGTCGGCGGACGTCTGGGGCAGCTTGTCGAGCGGCACCTCGGTCGAAGGCGCCTCGGTCTCGTCGAGCTCGACGACGGGGTTGGTTTCCAGAACCTCGTCCATCTGGTTCTTCAGCTCGATGCTGTTCAACTGAAGAATCTTGATCGCCAGCTGCATCTCCGGCGTCATTTTGAGTGTCTGGGTGAGTTTCTGACTCAGCCCCAGTTTCATCGAATTGTCCATGGCTGTCCCTGAACGCTCTTTTCTCTTGTGGTACGCGTTATGTCGGTTCCCCGATCTATTCCATGATACCCATGCCGACAGCCGGTGTCAAAAGGAAGCCATCGACAGACGCGCATCACGCATCGCGGTCTCCCTTACGTCGCCGGCCCGGAGCGAGTTTCACGCCCCGACTGCTGCGCTCCTCTTCGCCGGGTTTCTGGGAATCGGCCGCGGGGTCGAACACGACGACGGTCACACCGAGATCGCCTTCCCCATACCGGCCGAACCGGAATTTGCTGCGCCAGCGGCTCTTCTTGAGAAATTCATGGATGGATTTCTGCAGCGCCCCTGTCCCCTTGCCATGAATGAGGAAGACCCGGCCGATTTTCTGGGCTTCGGCCATCTTGAGGTAGCTCTCGGTTTTCTCGAGCGCCTCCTCGACGCGCATTCCCCGGAGGTCGATTTCGTCCCTGATCAGGCCGGCGGCGGTGCCGATCACCATAGAAGCGGGCTTTTCCGGACGACTCGTGATGCTCGCTCTTCGCAGTTCGGCACTCGGAACGGTCATTCTTTTTCCGTCGTAGGAAACGACGGCTTTTCCGCGACCGGGGTCGATCGATTCGAGAACACCCGGCTTCGGCATGCCCGTCCAGATCACCATCTCGGTGGGTTTCAGCGGTTCCTCGATGGAAGGCTCAGGCCGGTCACGGGGTTCCCTGTATGCATCGAGATCTGCAAGGGCACTTCTTGCTTCAGACAGCGTCCCGCGGGCACGTTCGACATCCGCATCCGCAGCGACTCCGCGGGAAGCGGCTTCGCGAAGCTGGTGAATGACACTCTCGATATCGCGAAGCCGCTCCTTCAGGCGTGTTTCGAACTCGTCGGTCAGCGCATCGCGTTTCGTGCGCCGAAACTCCTTGAGTTGTTCCAGCGCCGCGTCGACCTCGGCCTGCTTGCGGTCGGCGGACGCGACTTTCTCCTCCCATGCACGACGCAGCGCTTCGGCTCGGTGGCGTTCCCGTTCGAGCGCCTCGAACAGGGCTTTCTCCTCGTTACTTCCCGTCCCCATGCGCAGGGCGAGATCGGCAAGCGCCGTTTCGGGAAGACCGAACTGCCTCGCGACGGCCAAGGCGTTGCTTCGTCCGGGGACACCCATGAGAAATCGGAACGTGGGCCTGAACGATGATTCGTCGAACTCCATGCCCGCGTTCACAAAGCCCGGCGTGACGAACGCAACCTCTTTGAGGGCATCGTAATGCGACGTGACGAGGGAAAACGCGCCACGCCGGGTGATTTCCTTCAGGATGCCGCCGGCGAGCGCGGCGCCTTCCGACGGGTCGGTGCCGCCGCCGATCTCGTCGATGAGCACGAGGGATTTCGGGCCGCACACGTCGAGGATTTCCTTGAGCCGCTTGAGATGCGACGTAAAGGTGGAAAGATGCTCCTCGATGCTCTGCGCTTCGCCGATATCGGCAAGGACGGTGTCGAACACGGGCAGCCGCGAGCCGCCCGAGGCCATGATATAACACCCACTTTGCATCAGGAGCGCATTCACGCCGATGATCTTGAGAGCGACCGTCTTGCCGCCCCCATTCGGTCCCGTCACGACGACGCAGGCTTTTTTCGGGTCCATTTCCAGGTCGAGAGGGACGCAGTCGGGGTGCAGGAGCGGGTGTCTGGCCCGTTCGAGACGAACCTGCCTGTCAGGCGCGATGTCGGGCCGGTGCGCATCGTAGTCCCGGGCGAATTTCACCCGCGCGAGGAGGGCGTCGAAGAAGACGAGCGTTTCGAACATCTCCCCGAGCTCAGCGCTCGCATTTCGCAGGAGGTCTGTGAGGTCACGGAGAATGCGCAGGACCTCCTCGCGCTCTTCGGACCGGAGGCGCGCAAGCCGGTTGTTGAGGGGAAGGAACTCGAGCGGCTCCATGAAAACGGTCTGGCCCGACCCCGAGGTGTCGTGAACGAGTCCCTGGACGAGGCTCTGGCTCGACGATCGGACGGGCACGACATAGCGATCGCCCCGGATGGTGAAAAACCGGTCCTGGAAAATGTCTCCACCGGCGTTCACGAGTTCCGTCAGCCGGCGTTCGATCTCGGCACGGGCGTGGGCGAGTTCGCGACGGAGCGAGGCCAAGCGCGGGGAGGCATCGTCGCGCACCTCGCCCTTGTCCGAGATCGCCTGGACGATCTCGCGATGGGCCGTCCCGAGGGTGGGCATGCGGTTCACGCGCTCGACGAGGCGGCTGTCCGGCAGGCGCTCGCCGAACCAGCCGGCGGACTCGAAGGCTTTCTGGACGGCCCGGGCAACCTCGATATCGGCCCGGACACACAGCAGGTCGTCGCCGGAGAGGCTTTCCGAGCCGGTCCGCAGGCGGATCATCAGCTCCCGAAGATCGCGTAGTCCTCCGACCGGCATGTGGCCCCCGCCGGCGATGAAGGAGTACAGTTCATCCATATCCTGGAGGGCCGTCTGGATCGCCGGCAGATCGGATACCGGCCGCAGCGCCATGACCGCATCCTGTCCTGCACGCGATCCGGCGTAGGCCGCGATCAGCTTCAGAACTTTCGAAAATTCCAGATTATCGAGCGATTTCGATTCCATAGCTTCCTGTTTCAGAACTGAGAGGAAAAGCACGCTTCACCACGAAGCCACCAAGGGAAACGCGTCTCAGTGCCCGACACGCGAATTTCGACGCAAGAACCGATCGGCCGATGCCCCAGATGGCGTAGATGAAATCCTGAAATCATTCTTTTCACGGGGTTTCAGGTGTTCGTTCCTGTCCGTTCTTCATCTGCGTTCATCTGCCCTCTGCGGATGCGATTCTTAAGCGGGAGTGTTTCTCTGTGTCTCTGTGGTTCGTTTTTCGGGCGTCACTCGACGGTGACGGATTTGGCGAGGTTTCTCGGCTGGTCGACGTCGAGGCCGCGTTGGTCGGCGACGAAGTAGGCGAACAGCTGCATCGGAACGACGTTCAGAATCGGCGACAGGATCTCGGACACTTTCGGCACTTCGATGACATGCTCGACCTGGTGGCGGATATCCTGATTTCCCTCGGTGACAATAGCAATCAATATACCAGAGCGCGCCTGGACCTCCTTGAGGTTGCTCAGGAGTTTATCGAGCACCGCCGATTCGGTCGCGACAGCCATGACGGGGAGTTCCCGGTCGATGAGGGCGATGGGACCGTGTTTCATCTCGCCCGCCGCGTAGGCCTCGGCATGGATGTAGCTGATCTCCTTGAGCTTGAGGGCCCCCTCGAGGGCCGTCGGGTAGTTGATGCCGCGGCCGAGGAAGAGGAAGTTCCTGGCGTCGCGGAAGCGCTCAGCCAGTTCCCGGATAGGCTCG
>JAGOCE010000336.1 GCA_017998915.1 Candidatus Ozemibacteraceae bacterium | reverse complement strand
ACCGGCCTGAAGCGTCGTCCCAACCCGGACGTGGAGCTTCGAGCAGTGGGCGTAGACAGTCCTGAACCCGCTTCCATGCTCGACCTCGACCATCAGGCCGTATCCGCGCTTCCAGCCGGCATAGACGACGCGACCGGCGGCGGCGGACAAGATCGGCGTTCCGCGGCGAGCGCGAATATCGATTCCGGTGTGGAAATGTGTCACTCGGCGGAACGGATGCGCCCGGCGGCCGAAGCGCGAACTGATTTCCCCGGATACGGGCATCAGGAACGAACCGCTGAAAGGCTTGAGAGCGACGGTCGAAAGGGGCTGGCCATTCCGACGGGACTCGGCCGGGGCCGATTCCTTTTCGGACTTGACCGCGAAGGTCTGTACAAGACCGCGGGAAGACGACACCGGATCGAGATTGCCGAAGAACGGAGCAACTTCTGAAACAGCAGGGGCCTGCCGCTTCGCCGGTGTCTTCTGCTTCGGAGCCTCGAGGGCCGCGAAGAGGGTGGCGGGAAGCAGGCACAACAAGGCCAGCACCCACGCTTTGGTGACAGATCCGTAACGCATTCTGTATCTCATCGTCCCGCCCTGCCGGCGAAGCCGCCGACCGACGATGTTCCTCCTTCCTGTTGCCTGCGAGGTTAGCTGACGGGTTCGGAGTCTGGAAGGCCCCCTACCCTGATGAAACTCAGGGATTCACCCCTAGGAACTTGGGTCCCCCGCTCGTGATGGGCAATCACGATTCGGCACATTAGATGCAAGCACATTATAGAAAAACGGTCCCCATGTCAAGCCTCTTTTTTTGAAAAACTCGCCAATAGCTCTAATACAGGCATTACACTAGATGTTTCGAAGGTGCATGAACAGATCTTGCAATTTCGCAAGAATAATCGTTTTTTCACATATATCCGCCAAACATATCGTGCCCGCACCATGGTCGTTCATGCCAGACACCTGATCCATTCTGCATCTCGCCCGAATTCCTCCGTTCGAACCCTCATGCCTTCGAGTTTTATGTTCATGCCCGAAAGGAATAATCGCAAGTCATGGGTAAAGCAGGGTCAGTTGTGGTATCATTGAACGCCAATTCTGCTCCTACAGGAGAGATACCATGTGGAATTATACAAACTCCGTCATAGATCACTTCACACACCCGAGGAATGTCGGTGAAATCCCCGATGCGAACGCGATCGGCCAGGTCGGCTCTCTTGCCTGCGGCGATGCCCTAAAGCTGTTCATGAAGATCGATCCGACCGACGAACGCATCCTCGATGCGAAATTCCAGACCTTTGGCTGCGCCAGCGCCATCGCAAGCGCTTCCGCCCTCACCGAAATGATCAAGGGAAAAACGATCGCGGAAGCGCTCGCCATCACCAACGACGATATCGCAACGTTTCTCGGCGGCCTTCCCGAACAGAAGATGCACTGCTCCGTGATGGGCAAGGAAGCCCTCGATGCGGCAGTCGCCCATTACCGGGGTGAAAAGACCGTCGAGCACGAGGAGGAAGAGTCGCAGGTCATCTGCAAGTGCTTCTGGGTGACCGAAAGCAAGATCCGCCAGGTCATCGCCGAAAACCACCTGACGACGGTCGATCAGGTCACGAACTACACGAAGGCAGGCGGCGGGTGCGGCGGATGTCTGCCTGACATCAAGCGCATTCTCGATGAGATGATCGCGGCGAGAGCCCCCAAGCCTGCCATCGCCGCCGAAGCCGGATCGGCCCCGAAAAAGCTCACGAACATCCAGCGCATGCAGCTGATCGCGAACGTGATCGAAAGCGAGATCGCCCCCCATCTGCGCGCAGACGGCGGCGGCATCGAACTGATCGACATCGACGGCATGACCGTCACCGTCAAACTCCAGGGCGCCTGCGCCCACTGCATGAGTTCGACCGCTACGCTGCAGTTCATGGTCCAGGACACGCTCCGCCGAAAAGTCGCTCCGGAGATCGTCGTCGTCCAGCAGGAATAATCAAAGGAGGGAGTCCCCCATGTCAGCTCCCGATCGAACCGTCTACGTCGACAACAATGCCACGACAAGCGTCGCCCCGGAAGTCTTCGAGGCGATGGTCCCCTTCTTCAAAGACCTCTACGGAAACGCCAGCTCGATGCATATCTTCGGCGGACAGGTGGCCCGGCATCTCGACGAGGCACGCCGGAAGGTCGCAGCGCTTCTCAACGCCCAGCCGGAAGAGATCATCTTCACCTCCTGCGGCACCGAGTCCGACAACCACGCCATCCGCGGCGTCTGCGAGGCCCACCCCGAAAAGCGCCACATCATCACGACGAAGGTCGAGCACCCCGCCGTGCTGAACGTCTGCCGCTACATGGCAAAAAAAGGGTATCGTCTCACCGAGCTTCCCGTCGACAAACAGGGCGATCTCGACCTCGATCAACTCGCGACCGCGATCACCACCGAGACGGCGGTCGTCAGCATCATGGCCGCCAACAACGAGACAGGCACCCTGTTCCCGATCGACAGAATTGCGGAGATCTGTGCCGAAAAGGGCGTCACATTCCACACCGACGCCGTCCAGGCGGCGGGAAAAATACCTCTCGATATGAAAAAGATGCCCGTGAGCCTGCTCTCGATATCGGGTCACAAGCTGCACGCCCCGAAGGGAATCGGCGTGTTGTATGTCCGGCGCGGCACCCGGATTTCGCCGTTCATGCTCGGTGGCCACCAGGAGCGCAGCAGGCGCGCAGGGACCGAGAACGCCCCGTATATCGTCGGTCTGGGCAGGGCATGTGAAATTGCCATGAACGCGATGTTCGAGGAGAACAACCGCGTCCGTCAACTCCGCGACCGCCTCGAGAAAGGCCTGTTCGAGCGGATCCCCTACTCACACATCAACGGGAATCCCCAATGGCGGCTGCCCAATACCACCAACATCGGCTTCGAGTTCATCGAGGGAGAAGCAATCCTGCTCCACCTGAGCGCCGCCGGCATCGCCGCCAGCTCGGGCTCAGCCTGCACCAGCGGCAGTCTCGAACCTTCGCACGTCCTGATGGCGATGCAGGTGCCGTTCACGTATGCCCACGGCTCGGTCCGCTTCTCGCTTTCGCGGTTCAATACCGATGCAGATGTCGACCACGTATTGAATGTATTGCCCGATATCGTATCGAGGCTGAGATCAATGTCGCCGTTCTACGCCGACAAGCTCAAGGAACTGGGCGGCCGCGATAAAGCCGCGCAGGGCTGATTCCAGAGACGAACGGAAATTATCCCGTCAGGGTTTCTGCGTCGTGCGGGGGAGGAGCTTCCGAACCCGCACGGCATTGCCCTTTCCCAGGAATTCCAGTTCCTCGAAGCTGAGCCGGGCAAGAAAGATGCCCCGGCCGTTCGGCTGGGCCAGGTTTTCGGGATCGAGCGGATTCGGCAGGGTTGTGAAATCGAAGCCGAGTCCTTCGTCCGTGATCGTCCATTCGCAGGCTTCCGGGTTCATGACGAAATCGATCGTCACCCGCCTGCGAGCGAACTCATCGTTCCGGAGCCGCTCTTCTCGCAGGTTATCGATCCCCTCGAGGCTTTCTTCCATCGCGGACTGTTTTTCCTCGCAGGTGATATTCAGGTTCCCGTGCTCGACGGCATTCGCGAGCAGTTCGACCAGGGCGATCTTGAGACCAAGCCGCTGATCGTGGGGAATCACGTCGTAGGTCTCCATCAGGAGCCGTTGGGCGACCATCGGAATCATTTCCATCCGGTTGTCGATCTTCATCGTGCTCGAGCGGCGCACGCAGTAGTTGAGCGTCTCACTCAGGCGCGTCCGAGACTCGACGATGCCAGCATACTTGTCGAGAAGGGGGAACAATATGCTCGGCTCGATCGGCTTCTTGATGAAATCGTTCGCGCGCAGCCGAAGGGCTTCGAGGGTGAACTCCTCCTTGCCGAGGCCGGTCGTCATGACAACGAGGGTCTCCTGGTCGAGCTGGCGGATCTCCGAGAGGAATTTCAGGCCGTCCATCTGGGGCATGATGATGTCCGAGATAACGAGGTCGGGGGTTTCTTTTTTGAAGAGGTCGAGTGCTTCTTTCCCATCGGAGGCGAGAATGACCTCGTGCCCTCGCATGGCAACCAGTTCCCGCAGGATTTCCCGCAGCATGGGTTCGTCGTCTGCAATCAGAACTTTCATCATATCTCTTCCCGTATTGACGGCATTTCAATGAATCGAACGGAATGAACGATCCCGCAAGCGGTCTGCCTGAAACCGGAACACCGTAAATCTATCATAGAACCATCCCATTGTAAAAAAAGCTTTCCCGTCAGTCCGGAGTGTCGCCGGTCTGCGGTGGTTTTCGATAGTGACGTATCAGGAAGTCTTCGACGGCAGGAGGGACCATGGATGAGACGTCGCCACCGTATTTCGCGACCTCCTTGACGATGCTTGAGCTGAGAAAGGAATACTGCGTCGACGACATCAGGAATACCGTTTCCAGGTCAGGGGCGAGCTGCTTGTTGACAGAAAAGATCTGGAGCTCGTATTCGTAATCGGAAACGGCCCTCAAGCCCCTGATGACGGCACATGCGCCAACCTGTCGGCAGAAATCGACAAGGAGACCGTCGAAGTGGATGGCGCGAACGTTCTCGCTCTCCTTCAGCACGTCGCTGATCATCTCCACCCGCTGTTCGGGGGAAAACAGGCACCGTTTCGAAGGGTGAACCAGCACGCCCACGATCACGTGATCGAAGACTTTCGCCGCGCGGTTCAGGATATCCAGATGGCCCTTGGTGAACGGGTCGAAACTCCCGGGATAAACGCCTATGCGCATAACAGAACCCTCCGCCATCCTGTCATCGGAAGATGCGTCATGACGTCTTTTCCGCCCTGTTCACGTAATCCATAATATCAATACCGATA
>JAGOCE010000335.1 GCA_017998915.1 Candidatus Ozemibacteraceae bacterium | reverse complement strand
TGACGGAACGGTTGAAGGTCAGTTCGCCGAAAATTCTGTTGATGTCTGACATCTGGTTCTCCTGGGTGACCGGGATGTTAATCGCAACGATTCCACGATTCTACGCTTCATCGGTAAATCGTCAAGGTGTTTTGAGCAGATTTGCTGAAAATGTATGATTTTTACTCCCCGAAACGACCACATTGTTCAGTTTCAGGGCAGATGCTCGCAAATTTCTCCCACATCCAGCGACCGGATATTTATATATTGTTACATATTTTTATCGGCAACCGACCCCGGGCCTTCTCACAAGGGCGCTTCGGGCGGATCGCGATCCGCCTCCACACCCGAAGGGGGAGAGCCTTTCGTGCTTCGACAGGCTCAGCACGAACGGGAAGGCAACATTGGCTTTTATCATGCAGGGATCAATTATGGAGCATCTTCCTTCCCATGAGGGGGTCTCCGCCGTGGTAGAATGAAAAAGGTTCCGATCCGGGATCGGTACAAATGCACTTTTCTGCAGAGGTGGATTGATATGGAGAAAATGGTTCGCGTGTTCCTCGTCCTTCTCGTGCTCGCGCTGGTTTCCGCCGGTTCGGCGCAGGCCGCCAAGCCCAAGCCGGTGCCGTCGGCGAACGTCGAGGAGTGTTTCGACCGCATGACGGCCGACGTCGACCAGAAAGCGCTCATTCGCTTCCTGCCCGAAAACGTCACCGCGTGGTATGCCCGCTGGCACATCATGGAGAATGCGAAGCGATCGATCGACACGACGTATTTCATCGTCGAGCCCGACATCTTCGGCAAGAGCATGCTCGGCATGCTCCTGAAAAAAGCCCGTGAAGGCGTCGAGATCCGCCTCATGGTCGACGCGCGCGGCACCAAGGGCCTCGCACGGAAATTCCTCGGGCAGGATATCCTTCAGGAGCTGGCCAAGTTCAAGAACGTGACGATCCGCGTCTACAATCCCGTCAGTTCAAAACTGCTCGCCGCGTTCGAAGATATCCGCAAGATCACCGCCAGCAACCATGACAAGATCCTGCTCGTGGACGGCGAATATCTGATCACCGGCGGCCGTAACATCTCGATGAACTACTTCGTCGATCCGCAGGACGTTCCGACCGTGTATCGCGACACCGACGTCGTCATCCGCAGCAAGCTCGTCGCGCAGCAGGCTCGGGAAGCATTCGAGTCCGAGTTCAAGAGCGGCAGCAACTTCGCCGTCACGGGCGATGTCCTCGGCAACATCGACGAGATGCACCGCCACCTCGATATCGCCTACCAGGCGATGCGCCGGTTCATGATGGGAAGTGGCTTCTTCGAGCTGAAGAATCCCGAAAAGTTCTCCTCCGAGACCCGCTCGCTGGTCGGCGCCGTGAACGCCGAACTCAAACAGTACCCGCGCCTCGTCGGCTACGCGAGCTTCCGCCTGTTCCAGGGCGAGCACGCCTGGCCCGTCCGTCTGCTCGACAAGCACTCCCGCACCGGCTTCAAGAACGAGATCACCTTCAACCTGACGGCCCTCATGGATTCGTCGAAGCGTGAGATCATCATCCAGAACCCGTACGTCGTTCTCACGCCCGAGGCCGAATCGGCCCTGCAGCGCGCCAACGACCGCGGCGTGAAGATCATCATCCAGACGAACTCGCCGATGAGCTCAGACAGCCTGCTCACCCAGGCGATGTTCCTGGGCGACTGGCGCCAGATCCTCAAGAAGATGCCGAACGTCCAGATCTACGCCTACAAATTGCAGAACAAGCTGCACTCGAAGGTGTTCGTGTTCGACCGCTCCGTCGCCGTCGTCGGCACGTATAACATGGACTATGTAAGCGAGCAGATCAACTCCGAGGAAGTCGCCGTCATCAAGTCGAAGCCCTTTGCGACCCAGGTCGCAAAGCGCATCGAGGAAGACATGCGCAACTCGCACCACTACCAGATCGAAGTCCAGCAGGACGGCTCGATCAAGACGCTGTTCGGGCCGGAAAGCCACTCTGACCCCAAGGTGCTCGACCGCCTCAAGCTGCTGATGCGCCTCAACTGGCTCCGCCCGCTGATCTGATCCCCCGATTCACGCACTGACCGCCCCGGCCCACAGGCCGGGGCGGTCTGCGTTCAGCCGGGTTTCAAACCGGCTTTGTGGCGATAGCCCAGCACCATGCCGTGTTTCTTGAAGAGTTCCCGTCTGAAAAGCGGGTTGTAGGAAAAGTAGGTGATCACGCTCCACAGATCCTTCATGTTGGTCTTGAAATCGAAGGCCCGGCGCATGATCGTGAACGGGTTATTGAACCGCCGCCGCATCCAGAAACAGGCCTCGGTCAGCTCGTCAGGCGTCATCCGGGCGGGACGGAAGACGCAGTCTCCGAAGTGATATCGGTCGTCGAGCCACCACTTGTCGTACAGAAGCCGGCCCTGGGCCTGCATTTCTTCGTAGAGCGGCGTTCCTGGATAGGGGCTGAGGATGTTGAAGGCGGCGAAGCAGAACTTCTGGTCGATAGCCCACTGGACGGTCCGGCGGATCGAGGCCTGGTCGTCATGGTCATAGCCGATCAGGAACGCGGCCCAGAGCTGGAACCCCACGTCCCTGATTTTCTGTATCGCCGGCTCGTATCCCTCCAGCTGGAGGTTGCAGTTTTTGCCCATCAGGTGCAGGTTTTCAGGACTCACCGACTCGAACCCGACGACAAGGCCGGCGCAGCCGCTCCGCTTCATCAGGTCCATCAACTCGGGATCCTCGGTGAAGTTCAGGCTTCCCTGTCCGACCCAGCGGCGGCGAAGCGGAATCAGCAGGCGGAACAACTCCTTCGCAGCATCTATATCGCCAATGATATTATCGTCGACGAAGAACAAAAAAGGATTGGGCTGTTCGACCAGTTCGGCGACCACCTCGGCCGGGGGACGATGGCAGTGGGAGCGCTTGTACAGCGAGCCGGTGGCGCAGAACCGGCAGTGGTTGAGACAGCCACGGCTGAACTGGGTCAGTCTCAGAGGCAGGTAGCTCTTTCCCTCGAACAGATCCCAGCGCGTTTTGAGCCCTTCCAGTATCGGGGGGAAGAAACCCTGGTAGACTCGCTTCAGTCTCCCGGCCGCGGCATCGGCCACGAGTTGCGGGAAGACGCCCTCGGCATCGCCGATCATGATCGCATCGGCATGAGCCGAGGCCTCCTCGGGGATCATCGAGACGTGAAAGCCGCCCATGACCACGCTCACGCCCCGCGCCCGGAACCGCGCGGCGATCTCGTATGAGCGGCGCGCCGTGTAGATCTCGACGTTCAGGCAGACCAGGTCGGTGTGTTCCTCGTAGGGAATCTTTTCGAACCGGTCATCGTAGAGAACGCACTCGACGTCGGAAGGCAGCTGCCCGGCCAGCACCGCGAAGGTCAAGGGCTCCATCCGCCCACGGTCGAGATAAGGCCGGCCGCGGACCAATCCCATGTTCGGCTTGATGAACGTGACCTTCATGGCGCGCGTCCTTCGATGAGATCGGGCGAGGAAAACCCCAGCCGAAGGCCCGTTTTTCCACGGATATCGAGGCGGGAAACGAGGTTGCCGGCCAGATACACCAGCATCCGGAAAGGATCTGACAGGTTGGCCTGCAGGTCCCGGCTGCGGCGCAGGATACTGCCCAGACTGTGGAACCGCCGGCGGGCCTCGGCAACCCCGTCCGCCAGCTCGTCGACGGACATCCCCCGCGGCACGAAAGCGGGGCGTTCCCAGCGGAACCCCGGAGTCAGCCACCAGCGAGGATAAAGCAGGCGGCCTTGCCCGAGCAGGTCTTCGTAAACGCGGGTTCCGGGGAAGGGATACAGCATGTTGAAATTGGCGAGAAACAGCCGTCGAGCCATGGCGAACTCGACGGTTTCGCGCATGGATTCGGATGTATCGTCGTCGTATCCGAACACGAACGTGGCGTAGACGAGGATTCCCCGTGCCCGGTATTCGTCCAGAAGGCGCTCCAGGCGGCCCAGGGCCAGGCTCCAGTCCTTGTTCATGCGTTTGAGATTCGCCGGGGACAACGACTCGATCCCGATGATGACCGCAAAACAGCCGCTGGCGGCCATTTCGTCGAGGAATCCCGGTTCGGCCGCCGAGGAGAGGCTGGCCTGGCTGACCCATCGTATGCCCAGGGGGCGTATGGCCCGGAACAAGCGGCGCGCGTGCGCCGGGAAAGCAGCGATGTTATCGTCTGAAAAAAAGACGTACCGGCGCCGCAGGCGTTCCAGCTCATCGACCAGCTCTGGTATCGGGCGAAAGCGCACGTCCTTCCCGTAGAACCGGCGGACGGAGCAGAAATCGCAGTCGAAGGCGCATCCGCGGCTCGTTTCCACGAGCGCCAGCGGAAGGTAGGATTTTCCCCGGAAGATGCTCCGGTCGATCCGAAATGCCCCGCTGACGTCGGCAGATTCGGGCTGATACCGCGATTCCAGGCGGTTTCGCGCAAGGTCGGCGATCACGCGGGGCCAGACCGCCTCGACCTCGCCGATCGCGATGGAATCGGCATACCGTGAGGCCTCTTCCGGCAACAGGGTCGGATGAAAGCCACCCAGGATGACCTTGACGCCCCGCTGCCGGAAGGCCTGGGCGATCTGGTAGGATCGGCGCGCCGTGAAGGTTTCGACGGTGATCGCGACCAGATCGAATGCTTCCCCGAAAGGCACGTCCTCCAGCCGCTCGTCGATCAGTCGGAGTTCGACGTCTGGTGGGGTCGCCCCGGCGATCAGGCCGAACACGATGGGCTCGAGAACGGCCGGGGTCCGATAGGGGCGCCCACGACGTTCGCCGAGCGAGGGCTTGATGAGGGCTATGTTCACATGATTCCTGTACAGGGGGAGTTGTGGAGAGCCTTTTGAGAATACATCATGGCGATGCTCTCGGAAAGCGAAT
>JAGOCE010000334.1 GCA_017998915.1 Candidatus Ozemibacteraceae bacterium | reverse complement strand
AGGGAAAAATCGAGTTCCCAGTCCTGCTCGAACTTCTCGATCTGCTCGTCGTTGAGGATCGACGTGACGAGTTCTCTGCACGTATCGTTCGAAAGATTATCGAAGGGCAGGGTCACGATTTCGCCATGAACGCGCGCCGCGGGTGGGAGTCCCACCGATAGGTGGAGATCGGACGCCTCTTTTTCCTGACAAAGCCGCAGCAGACCCTGCATCGTGGTGGAACCGATCATCGAGTTCTCCAGGCGCTCACAGATTCATCCCGGCATCGTCGTGCCGTGAAGCCGCATGATACCACGAAGGAAAAGCGATCCGCCACAGACAACCGCAGGCCGGGGCGGGGTTATTTCGTGCGGGTGGTATTCTGGGTGGTAACGGGGGCCGAGTAGTATTCCGAGGTGAACTGCTTTTTCTCGACACGCGCGTTGAGAAGCTGCTGGAGTTCTTTCGCGACCTCGTCGCAGGCTTTGCCGAACCCTTCCAGGCGCATTTCGACCTGGCCGTCGGGCTTGATGACGATGGAAATCTCTTCTTTTTTCATGAGTTGCGGAACCATCCTTTCGTCCATTGGCGCAGCCATATTCCGATCCGGTCCAGGGGGCTGACGTTGTTCACTCGGCCTTGGAATTCGCTGTAGGTGCGATTCATTGGCTGCAATCGCACCGCGTGTTCGATCGATTCACGGGATTCACTCACGAATCCGAGGTCGAGCTGGAGCTTCGCGAGGGCATACCAGACATCGGCCAGGTCGGCATGCTCGGCGAGGACTTTCCGGAACAGCGGAAACGCCTTGTCTGCGAGGGGTGTCACGGCATAGGCCTGCGCGGTCTTCAGAGTGACGAGCCAGTCGCTGCCGCGTTCGCATTCACGTGCCTTCATCATGCAGAACTCGGCGTTGCCGGAGCCTGCGAGGGCCAGGATTTCGCCTCTCGCGACCCAGACAAACCAGCCCTGACGATCGTTCTTCATCGCTCCGTCGGAAAACGCGATCGCATCCTGGAGCTTGCCCTGGCGGGCCAGCGCAAGCGCCCGGGCGGACTGGACGTCGGCGTTCTTCGGGAACATCTTCTGCGCCTTGATCGCCCAGGTAAGCGCCTCGGGATTCTCACCTAGGTCGAGAAGGCACCGCAACTGGCCGGCCCACGCATCTTCTATATTTGGATCTATACTTAAGGCCTTCGAGTAGAGGCGGAGGGCTTTCTCGTATTCGAGAAGGCGGTATGCATCATCGGCCAGTTTCAGCACCTGCCGCGCGTCGGTCATGTCGACGCCGGCAACCTCGTCGGCATCTGGGCTTTTCCTGTCGGGACCGGATTGCGGCCCTTTCGGCTCGTCGAATTCGAGCCATTTGAAGCGACTCACCTGCCAGTTCCTCCGTCCCGGGTTACTTCCAGCGCCGCACGGTGAGACGGATCGAGTTGTCTTCCTCGACGTTTTCCTGGACGAGCGAGTAGCCTTTTTTCTTCAGTTCGGCGCTGAGCTTCTGGTAGGCATACTGCTGGGCCACACGGTTGATCAGGTCGCGGCCGAGGGCCGCGAGTTCGGCATCGGTCTTGCCCTTTCCCTCGACCCGCATGCTGCAGTTACCCCTGCCGTCCTTGGCGAACGTCACACGGAACCCGTTCCCCTCGAGTGGGAGGATGTCCCCCTCGTCGACGGTGTTCGCGAGAGCGTGCGAATTGGGAACCTGGACGTCCACGCCCTCATCGACGGGAACACCCTGGTGCTGCCTGTCGGCAAGAAGGGACACGGCCTTGAGGCCGACTGCGGCACCGGCGACGGCGACGGCCGCCGCGAAGATCGGTCCGCCGGCCAGCGCCGGCACCATGAATACGACCGCTGACATAACCTGCCTCCCTCAACCGATCTCGAGCGCGCGGTGCGTGCCGGCTTTCCGCTCGCTGATCGCGGCGAATGACGCGGAACGGGCCCGCTCGGACGCCCACCTGCGGAGATCGTCGATCTCCTCGCGCATCGTCTTCGAAAGCGGATACGTTTCGGAGACGGCCTTGAGAATGCACTCCGTATCGAGTTCGCGGCCCTGGTGGAACGCCTCGTAGATCGCCGAGGAGATCGCCTCTTCGATTTCGGACCCGGAAAAGCCGTCGGTGTTCCGGGCGAGCTCCTTGAGGTCGAAAGTGCTCGGATCACGCTTTTTTTTCTTGAGATGAATCGTGAAGATCGCCTCCCGTTCTTCGGGCTGGGGGAGGTCGACGAAGAAGATGTCGTCGAAACGTCCTTTGCGGAACAGCTCCGGCGGGAGGTCGCGGATGCGGTTCGACGTGGCGATGACGAAGACGGGCGAGGTCTTTTCCTGGAGCCAGGTGATGAAGGTGCCGAACACCCTGCTGGTGACACCGCTGTCGGTCGATCCCGACGACTGGACGCCGGAAAACGCTTTTTCGATTTCGTCGATCCAGAGGATGGCGGGCGCGACGGACTCGGCGGTGCGGATGGCCCGGCGAACATTCTCTTCGCTGGAGCCGACGAGCCCCGAGAAGATGCGCCCCATGTCGAGCCGCAACAGCGGCACGTTCCAGAGGCTGCTCACTGCTTTTGCCACGAGGCTCTTTCCGCAACCCTGGACGCCCAGAAGGAGAATTCCCTTCGGAGGGGTGCAGCCGAAAGCGCGGGCACGCTCAGTAAACGCTTCGGAACGCTTCTGAAGCCAACTTTTCAGATTTTCCAGGCCACCGACATTTCCGAACTCGGTCGTGGCGGCGTAGTATTCGAGAATGCCGCTCTTGCGGATGATCTGCTCTTTTTCCTGGAGGATGGCGGAGAGGTCGCCCGCTTCGAGTTTGCGGCGGGTGATCAGCGTCTTGGACAGGACGTTCTCGACTTCGCGCAGCGTCAGGCCCGAGCAGGCTTTGATGAGCTTCTCGCGGTCACCGGCGGCGAGGTCGATGCGCACGCGAGGGTTGTCCTTCACGAGATCGATCATCTCCTCGAGTTTCCTGTTGATCTCGTCGGCTGTCGGATACCCGAACTCGATGACGGTGATCTCCTTTTCGAGTTCGCATGGAACGGACAGCGTCGGCGACACGAAGAACATCGTTCTCGGACTGTCGCGAAGGAAGGCGGCCAATTCTCTGACGCGACGCCTGATGATCGTATCATCGAGATACACGTGGAAATCCTTGAAGATGAAAAAGGCGTTTTCGAGGTTTTCCATGACGGTATCGAGCGCTGCCATCGGGTCTCGCGTCATTTCGGAAACTTTCTTCTTCGACTGGAGGTCGGTGCCGGTGGGGAGAAGTCCCCGTGTGCTCGACCAGCTGTAGCACGCCTTGTTCTGGGACTTCGACAACTTCGCGAGGAGCGATTCGACGCGGTCCTCCTCATGGGTCACCAGATATATGATGGGATATTTGGCGCGCACGAGAACATCGAGTTCCCGGAACATCTCCTGGTTCGCGCCTTCGGCGGGGTCGGCCTGGGCCGGCTTCGAAGACGTCTGGGCGGGGGAAGCCTGTGGCGGCTTCGGGGCAGGAGCAACGGATTGTCGGCCGAGGGGTTCTGCCATCGGTTCTCCTCTCGTCATCGGTCTGGTGACGGATCATTCTAGCAACCGGCGGAAGCGATGTCAAAGGGCTTCCCTAGTTGTGAGCGGTTTCGGGATGTGCTAGACTCTGGCCATTACGTCCGAGTTTCTCAATGACCTTCTGGAGGGATACATCCCCATGGATGATTCATCGGTCATCAAGATCGCCGACAGGCGCGCCGCCCACACGGAAGACACGGAAGAACCGAAAACGGCCCCCGTGCAGGCTCCGCCGAAGCGCGACGAAGAAGCCACCGGTTCCAGGCACGTCGCTCCCGGTACCCAACCGGGGCGTTCTCCCGCTTCCGAGGCGTCGTCCGACTTCGAAGGCCAGCCCCCAATTGCCGGGCAGGCCGAAGAGTATCCGGGTGAAGGCGAGGAAGAGATGGAAGAGCCTCCCCGTCCGGCAGGGCAAGGGCAGGCCAGACGGCGACCCGGCGGCATGCGCGGCCCATCGCTCACCTCGATGCACGTCGTCGAGACGGCTGGGTTCATGATGGAAATCCTGCTTCAGAAGGCGTTCATCACGATGGGCCTGATCCCAAATCCCGAAACGGGGCGGCGTGAGCGAGACCTGGAGCAGACCCGCATCGCCATCGACTTGCTGTCGGCGACAGCCGAGCAGATGCGGGGAAGATGGGGCATGCCCGGCGTGGAGCAGGACATCGAAGCCCAACTGACGAGCCTGCGACTCCAGTATGCCCGCATGGCCCCGCCCGACACCGGCAAGGCCTGATCCCTGCCCTGCCGCGTCATATTTCATTCAGTACGGAGGGTTGACGAGAGTTCATGGATCAGAAATCAAAACTTCAGAAAACCGTTGAAGAGAAGCTTGCGAAATATATCAATAAATTTACCAGATACGCCGCGTTCTCGCATCTATCGCAGCAGCGCCGAGACATCCTACTGGGAACGATGCTGTACCTTCTCGAGGAACAAGACCTTGTTCCAGACGACGTTCCCCACATCGGGTATCTCGACGACCTTATGGTGTTCGTGACCGCCGCCGCGTCGTTTATCGACAGCGAGAAGGGACAGGACATCCCGGGCGTCATCACGCGCGAGGAGGTCGAGGCGGACGAAGCATTCGTGCAACAGCACGAGGGGCTTCTTTTTGGCACGCAAAAAACATCCCTGAAAGCCCTTCAGAAAATGGGAAGCGACACAACATCGGATCTTGCCGCGGTCTGCTCGCGGATCAAGGAAAAATACGCCACCCTGGGGAGGATGGAATCATGAACAGTCGTTCCCGCGTTTTGCGTTTCTGCATAGTCCTGGTTTTGTTCGTCGCGGCTGCCGCCATGACGGCGCAGGCCGGCGATCTCCGCGGCAACA
>JAGOCE010000333.1 GCA_017998915.1 Candidatus Ozemibacteraceae bacterium | reverse complement strand
CGCTCGGCAGGGGCTGCGACAGCAGCGGGCTTGCGGTATCCGTCGCGTTGATGACGGTGAACATGCTCGTGGCCGATGCCGTGAGGCATTTGATCTTCTTCGACAACTCGAGCACCGAGACGGGCCGATTGAACTCGAGCGTCAGGCGCCAGTCGAGCGGCTGAAGATCACCTTCCAGGCTCAGCTTCCAGGTGACTTCGAGCGGTGCGGCATCGGCCGTTCCGATCATGGCGGCTGCGAAGAGCATCGTGAGGAACGGCATCAGCAGCCATTTCCGGAATCCGAACGACGAAATACGCGAAGTGTGCATGAGAGAAGACCCTCCTTGCGTCGCAATGCCCCGATATCGAAAGGGCTTGTCCGGGAGTATATCACTTTCACGCGAACAAGCGGACGAGCCGTAGCACGATTCGGGTGGGCAAAACGAAGCGCAGGACAAGGGGATTGCACCGTTTCACAGCGGGAATCGGTCGGAGGGACGGCTTGTGGTATCATCATCCGAAATCACCCTCCCGGGGATACAGGAAAGGGAACAACCATGCTTCGAACCATCCGATGCGTTTTGGCGGGAGCCTTCCTTCTCGCATTTCTCCAGCCGTGTCTCGGGCAGCAGCCACTATCTACCGTGGCTCCGGCGGAGACCCGCCCTGCGGACCTGATCACGCCGGTAAACCCGGAACCGATCACGATCGACGAGGCGATCCGGCGGCGCGTCGGCATCATCGGCAAGCCTGCCCGCAAGGTCATTCTGTTCGTCTGTGACGGAATGAGCTCTCCGATGATCACGCTCGGCCGCGCCGCTCTCTACGGGCGCGACGGCATGCTTGCGCTCGACAAACTGCCCGTCGTCGGCCGCATGATCGGCCATCCGAAGGGCGGTCAGGTCAACGATTCCGCGGCGGCCGCCTCCCAGTTTTCGACGGGCAGAGAGACGATCAATGGTCGCATCGCCGTCGATGACCAGTACAAGCCGGTCGAGACGATCTTCGAAGCCGCGCGCAAACAGGGGTTCCGCCTTGGCGTCGTCTCCGACACCCGGCTGACGCACGCCACACCGGCCGCGTTTTCCGCGCATCAGAATGACCGCGACGAAGAAGAAGCGATCGCCGCGCAGCAGGTGCGCAGCGAGTATGAAGTGCTGCTGAGCGGCGGCCGGAAAAAGTTCGGCAAGGAACTCGACGAAGCGGTGAAGCGTGGATACCAGGTCGTGAACGACCGGCGCGAACTGCTTTTGGCGGTCGCCGCCCGTTCCGGAAAACTCCTGGGGCTGTTCGCCGATTCCTACCTGCCTTACTCGTTCGAGCGGAAGGGCGACGAAACGCCGACGCTGAGCGAGATGGCTGCGGCGGCCGTTTCCCTGCTCGACCGAGGTGACAAGGGCTTCTTGCTGATGGTCGAGGCCGGGAAGATCGATGCCACGATGCATGCCCACGACGCGGCCGAAGGCGTCGCCCAGATGCGGGCGATGGATGAAGCGCTCCGGAAGATGGTCGAATTCGTCAAGACGAACCCCGATGCCCTTCTCGTCGTGGTTTCCGACCACGCGACGGGCGGCCTGCAGGTAATCGAGACGTTCGATCCCGCGCGGTTCAACGCGCTCGCCACCTCGACGATCGCTCTCGCGGCCGAACTCAAGGGGAAGGGAAGCGCGATTCCGGGACTGCTCAAAGCCGCATTTCCCGGCGTGGAATTCTCGAAGGCGGAGCTGGACCACCTCGTCGCCGCGCACGAGTCGAAGACCTTCGAACTGCAGCTCGGTTCGTTTGTTTTCGCCAAGTTCGGGCTGACATTCCACACCCCCGAGATGGAGGACGCGATGCAGGATACCCACGGCCACACCGGGGAAGACCTGTTCATCCACGCCATGGGCGCCCACCAGAACCTGTTCAGCGGTGTTCTGCGAAGCTGGGAGATACCCAGGAGAATTGGTATAGCAATCGGAATAAAATTTCCGTAACAACCGGAGGGGATGATGTCTCTGCGCTGTCTCGTATCGTTCAAAGCCGAATCCGGGAAACAACCGGAAGTCTTCGAGCTGAAGACGCTGCCCGACCTGTTGAAAGTGCACCAGGAGGGGCTCGGCAGAAGCCCCTTCTGGTTCGAGGAAGACGATCAGAGCAAGATCGAGCTCGACCTGAAAGCGGGCATCCTCCCGCTCGGAGGGCCGTTGATCGTGACCCACGCCGTCCGGCGGGCGTCCGACCTTCTCCTCGACGAGTGCGCCTGCGATGGGATGACGATCCAGCTCGAAACAGCCGGAAAGCGGCTTCCTGAGCTTCCAGCCCGCGCCGAGCTCGAGGCGCTGCTGCGCGACGAGCGGACGCTCATCGTCATCGACGGCAAGGCCTACAAGCCGGCCGGCGAGGTCCTCGGCTTCCAGACGGTATATGACGACACGGTGCGGTTCATCGACAGCCTGAAGAAACTCGGCATCCCGCAGGAGGCGATGGCGATTCTTGCGACGCCCGAGGAGATCAGCATCGAGGTGCACCCCGGTGTCTTCGGCTCGGCGTTCGATTCGGCGCTGCCCCGCTGGTATCGCCAGCTTCTCCTGAATGTCGGCGGCATTCGCAGCGGAGACGGGCGTCTGGTTCGTACCGCCGACCGGACGCTGTTGCTTACGACCTGTTCCTGGGACATCCCCGTTCTCCTTCCCGGCGCGGTACATCCCGCGCTTCACCGGCCGAAAGTCGGGGTCGGACCCTCTCACTTCGCCTACGGGACCGCGGCGTTCTCGGACTTCTGCGGGAAGAAACGGACGCTCGACGAGTGCGTACGCGAAGTGAAGACATGGCTGAAATTCGTCGATTCGAAGATCGCCGTCGTTCCGGCGGCGAAGCAGGCCCTCGACGACGCGAAGGCGACGGTGGAAAGCGGGACCCCGCTTCCCCCTCCCGAGGGAACCGGCGGATTCGCCGCCGGCTTCGAGACGGGACTCGGCATTACGCCCGCACCGAGACCCGAGCGGCCTGCGGCGCCGCAGGTTCTCGATGCCGGGAAGCGGCCGGCAGAGTTTCGACCCTTCAAGGTCGAGGCAACGGAACGGGCAGCAGCGGGCATCTCCGCCGACAGCGCGCTCGCCACGCCCTGGACCGAACTCAACCGGAAACTCGGAGGCGGCTGGCAGCCGAACCGGGTTCACCTGATCACCGGAGCCCGGGAAGAGGGAAAGGCGGCGTTTCTGCTGCAGCAGGCGCTTCATCTCTCAGCGAAATATGGCGTTCTTTATATATCGATGGAACACACGGCGGCCGAGCTGATGACCAGGGTCGCTTCCTGGCTCGGTCGGGTGCCCGCGGCGGAACTGGTTGCCGGAGCCTCCCTGCAGGGGCCGGAGGGCGACACTGCCAGGCCGAAGCTGAAAAGCCTCTACGAGGCCGTGGCGAACGCCGTTCGGGAATCCCTGTATCTTCGCGGCTCCGACAGCGCGATTCCGCCTTACGACGCGGATGCGCTCACCGAACTGATGAAGATGATCCCCGCCGGGGCCGGTCGGGTGCTCATCGTCGAATCTCTCGCATCCGAGGCCGGGGAGCGCCCTGGGCGGTTCCTCGAAGACCTGCGTCAGCGGGCGGCTGCGCAGCGGTTCACCGTCGTGGCTTCCATGCATGTTTCGGCGGCGCAGATCCAGCGGCCGCACCTCATCGACGCGGTCGATCTCGATCTGCTCTCGCAATGGCAGGGAGTTTCAGATTCGATCCTGCACCTGACAAGCGAGCGGGTCAATCTCCGGAAATTCCTCGCGATGTCCCAGGGAAAGGTTGACCCGGCGGTGGCCGATACGCTTGAAAAACGGCTGTATCAGGCTGCGGCTGGCGTGCGGCATCGCAATGATACCTACTGCCTGGCGCGGCTCCTGCACGCGCGCACCGGAACCCGGTCGGCGCTGCTGTTCCTGTACCAGCGCGATCTGATACGTTTCTGGGACGGCCCCTCGATGCCGATCGGGCGGCCCTGACCATGTCGGCGGAGCGGCTTCGCCGTGTTCACGGGGTCGTCCACGGCTTCGTCCAGGGGGTCGGCTTCCGCGCATACGCGCGCCGGCAGGCGGCCACGTGCGGGGTGTCGGGCTGGGTCAGAAACCGGTCTGATGGCGCGGTCGAGTTCTGCGCCGAAGGCAGCGTCGCCGCCGTCGAAGAATACCTGACCGCGATACGGCGGGGGCCGGGGTATTCCGAGGTGGAGCAGGTCGCGATCCTGAAAGACGAGTTCATCGAACTCCCCACGGGGGGCGGGTTCGAGATCCGATTCTGATCTCCGGAGTGGACGTCACTTCATGAACGTCTGCTTGTTGATTCGCTTGACTTGCTCGATGATGACGTTGCGGACGGTGAAGTCGGGATCATCCTCGTGAAGCTGGAGGATGCGAAGGGCGTTTGGTGTGCCCCGCTCTCCCAGCTTCAGCGCGGCTTCCTTGCGGACCGACGGATCCTTCGAGTTCATCCGGTCTTCCAGGCGGCCTTCTTCGGTGCAGCCCGATGTCGCCAGCGCGAGAAGGAACGACAGGAACAGGGCTCCGAGTTTGCGTTTCACGGTGTTGCCTCCCATGCAGATCGATCTGTGTGCCGTCTCATCGCGGCTGGTCCAGGATCCGCCAGGATGCGGCGGACGCCCCCGCTTCGGTGCGGAGAAGATGACAGAACCGCTCGAGGAAGGGTTCGAACTCCTCGTCGGGTGAAATATTTCGTGTGGTATAGACAATGCCCGTCACCCGTTTCGTCGATTCGAAGACCTTCGTCTCCTGGGAATCCTTGACCGGGCTTCCGATTGCCTGTAGATTCCCATCGGAACGCGCGACGACGACCAGATGTTTGAGAGCGAGTTCATGCCCTTCCCGGTTGAAAACGTAGGACTCGCCTTCCATGCCCAGTCGAACGGACAGCTTGTCAG
>JAGOCE010000332.1 GCA_017998915.1 Candidatus Ozemibacteraceae bacterium | reverse complement strand
GACGGGGTACCGCACGAGAACCATGCTCTGCATGCCGATCTACAACCGCGAGCAGCTGATCATCGGCGTCGTGCAGGTCATCAACAAGCGCAACGGCCTGTTCACCGACCGCGACATCGCCCGGCTGCGCGCCCTCGGCCGGATGCTCTCGCTTACCCTTGAAAATGCGATCCTCTACGACAGCGTGAAAACCTCACAGCGCAAGATCGAAGCTCTGCTCAACGTCGCGAATGCGCTCAGCAGCTCGCTCGAACTGCGCGACCTGATCCAGGTCATCATGGCGAAGGCCACGGAGCTTCTCGCCGCCGACCGGTCCACGCTGTTCCTCATCGACAAGGAGACGGACGAGCTCTGGTCGTCGGCCTCTTCCGGCGGCGAGATCAAGGAAATCCGATTCCCGAAGCACCTGGGAATCGCGGGCCACGTTGCGACGACGGGCGATGTGCTGAATATCCCCGATGCCTACGAGTATCCCGGCTTCAACCGGGAAATCGACAAGAAGACGGGGTATCGCACGAAATCGATTCTCTGCATGCCGATCCGCGGCATCGATGACCAGACGATCGGGGTCACGCAGATCATCAACAAGAAAGCGGGCACGTTCGATCGCACCGACGAGGAGATGCTCGGGGCCTTCTCGGCCCAGGCGGCCGTTTCCCTGCAAAATGCCCAGCTGTACGAGCGGACCATGACGATGAAGAAGTATCTCGAGGCGATTCTCAGCTCGCTCTCGAATGGCGTCGTCACGCTCGATCACAAGCGGCGCCTGGTGAAGATCAATCCGACCGCCTGCCGTATCATGGGCATGTCGTGCGAATCCGAGGCGGCCAACCGGACGATCGACGCGGTGTTGGAATCGCGGAACGCAGCTCTGCTGGCCCAGATCGACAAGGTGTTCGACACCGGGACCGCGCAGGCGCTCTACGACGTCGATTACATCCCCGCCTCCGGCGATCATCACTCGATCAATTTCATCACCGTGCCGCTCACCGATGATGCCGGAAAATCGCTCGGCGTCGTGCTGGTGCTCGAGGACATCACGAAGGAAAAGCGGGTCAAGTCGAATCTCACCCGCTATATGTCGAAGGACCTCGTCGACAAGCTGACGTCAGGCGCGGGATCGGTTGAACTGGGCGGGACGAAGCGGGAAGTCACGATCCTGTTTTCGGATATCAGAGGCTATACGAGCCTCACCGAGAAGCTCGGGCCAAACGAGATCGTCGAGATGCTCAACGAGTATTTCTCGCATATGGTCGACGCGATTTTCAAGTTCGACGGCGTGCTCGACAAGTTCATCGGCGACGCCATCATGGCCGTGTTCGGCGCGCCGGTTCCCCTGCCCGACCATGCCCTGCGGTCGGTGAAGGCTGCGCTCGAAATGAAGCAGGCCCTGGCGGGTTTCAACGAGACGCGCATCGCGAACGGGAAGATCCCGATCCAGATCGGCATCGGCATCTCCACCGGCGAGGTGCTGTGCGGCAACATCGGTTCGAACAAGCGCATGGAATACACGGCAATCGGCGACGGAGTGAATCTCTCGTCGCGGCTCGAGTCGGCGACGAAATTGTACCGCGCCATGACCCTGCTTTCCGAGTTCACCTTCGACCAGGTGAAAGACCACGTTTTCACCCGCGAACTCGATTTCATCCGGGTCAAGGGAAAACAGAAGCCGGTCAGGATCTACGAACTGCTGGGCGAAGCTGGGTGCCGGCTCGACGATCCGACGATGTATGCCGTCGATCATTTCGTGAAGGGTCACCGCCTGTTCTTCAAGCGGGATTTCCGCCTCGCACAGAGCGAATTCGAGGAGGCCCTCGAGAAGCGCCCCGACGACCTTGCCTCGACGCTGTATCTCAACCGGTGCCGCGCCTGTATCGAGAATCCGCCGCCTCCGACGTGGGACGGGGTGTACGACCTCAAAGAAAAATAGCATATTATATATATTTTCGCGGTGTCATTTCGAAACAAACCACAAGAACACGCCCCTGCGGGGAAATCACGGGTTAGAGTTCTCCCTGTGGGGTTGATACAAAAATTGAAAATTTGGCTTGACCGGGAAGACGAGGAGTGGTATTCTTACCCTTACGCAAGAAGGACGTCGTCCTCACCTCCAGCCGAAGGCGAAGAGGTCTGAGCCCGGGATACCGGGAGAAACCATGAGTTTGTTCACATGGGACGGCAATGTCTGTGTTGCCGTCCTATTTTATTTTTTTCGGGAGGTTGGGTTATCAAAGAGACCGTTCGTATCAACCGGATGATTCGCGTTCCCCAGGTTCGCCTCATCGACGAGACCGGCGAGATGGTCGGCGTGGTTCCGATTCAGGAAGCCCTGCGCATGACCGAGGAGCGTGGATACGACCTGGTGGAAGTGGCGTCAGGCGCCAATCCGCCGGTTTGCAAGATGATGGACTTCGGCCAGTTCAAGTATGAGATGACCAAGAAAGCGAAAGAAGCCAAGAAAAAGCAGAAGGTCATCAAGCTGAAGGAAGTCAAGGTTCGACCGAAAACCGACGAAGGCGATCTGCAGACCAAGTGCAATCAGATCCGCCAGTTTATCGAAGAAGGCGACAAGGTGAAGGTGTCGGTATTCTTCAAGGGCCGTGAGCGCGCCCACATGGATCTCGGTTTCAAGGTCGTTGTGCGAATGAAGGAAATATTGTCGGAAGATGTCGGTATCGAAAAAGATGCTTCCATCGAAGGCAATACGATCACAATGATTCTCCAGCAGCCCAAGAAAAAGTAATCCACCCGCAGGAGGGAATCGTCATGCCAAAAATGAAGACCAACAGTGCAGCCAAGAAGCGATTCAAGGTCACCGGTTCAGGCCGCATCCGCCGGTTCGGCGCCTACGGCAGCCACATCCTGACCAAGAAATCCAGCAAGCGCAAGCGCAACTATCGCCAGTCGAAGCTTGTCCATCCCGGTGACGAGAAGGCCATCAAGAAGATGCTTCCCTACGGCTGATCCCGGCCGCACAGTACCAGCTGAATAGCAGGAGGAAACCACATGCCACGTTCAAAAAGTTCAAGCAATTCACGACGCAAGGAAAAAAAGGTATTCCGGCTGGCTAAGGGCTTCTGGGGAGGCCGCCGCAAGGTAAAGAAAACCGCGAAGGAAGCCGTTCTCAACGCCCTCTGGCACGCCTACAACCACCGCCGCGACCGCAAGCAGGACATGCGCTCGCTCTGGATCGTCCGCATCAACGCGGCCTGCCGCACCCATGACATCAGCTACAGCCGTTTCATGGACGGTCTGAAGAAGTCCGGCATCGCCCTGAACCGAAAGGTTCTGGCCGAGATGGCCGTGAACGATCCCGAGGCATTCAAGAGCGTCGTCTCCGTGGCGAAAGCCAAGACGGCCTGACGCGAAACCGACGGCGCGACCGTGCGCCCGAGAAAACCCCCGGGGAAACCCGGGGGTTTTTCGTTAAAATATGCTATACTCTGCCCGCTTTTATGTCCCCTCTCTGAAAGGATATTCTCGTCTTCCGTGAAACACATCACGTCGGCTCACAACCCGGTGTTCACCTGGGCCCGGCGGCTCGTCGAGCGGCCCGAGGCCGGTGAAGACGGGACCATGACCGTCTTCCTCGAAGGCGAAAAGCTGGTCCTCGAAGCCCTCCGATCAGGCGCGAGATTGCGCGGGCTGTTCGTCGTCGAGGGGCGTGAAACCGATTGGCAGGCACACGAGGCGCTTCTCCACGTCCTGACGCCTGACTTGATGAAGCGGTTGTCGGGTATCGAATCCCAGGCGCCCGTCGCCGCAGCCGTGGCGCTGCAGCCGGTCCGCCCGCTTTCAGAAACCCTTTCAAGGGCGAAAACCGTCGTCGTACTCGACCGTGTCCAGGACCCGGGAAATGTCGGCACGATCATCCGTTCCTGCGAAGCCCTTGGCGCCGACGCTCTCATCCTCCTCCGGGGAAGCTGCTCGCGCGGCAACATGAAAGTCCTGCGGGCAGCGATGGGCTCTGCATTCCGCCTGCCCGTTCACCTCGTTTCCGATCCCGCTGACCTGCTCGCCGAGCTTGAACGTGCCTCGTTCACGCCGCTGGCGACGGCCATGAGCGGGCGTGCCATCTGGGACAAGCCGCTTCCCGAGAAAGCCGCGCTGTTTTTCGGCGCCGAGGGAACCGGCCTCGATGCGGCCCTCGCGGCCGGATGTCACGAAACCATCCGCATCCCCATGCAGGGAGCGGTTGAATCGCTCAACGTGGCGGCATCCGTCGCCATCTGCCTCTACGAGCGGGCACGCTCCGCTCCATCCACCAGCCAGTCAACGTCGCAGACGCGACACACCAAGGAGACATCATGACGGAAACTCACGACACGATCTGGCAGCTGTTCGAAACCGAGAAAGCCGCGGCGAAAGGCGCCAAGGACATGGAAGCGCTTCGCGTCAAGTTTCTCGGGAAAAAGGGCCTGGTGACCGAGCTGCTGAAAACCCTCGGCAAGCTCGCGCCCGAAGAGCGAAAAGCCGCTGGCGAGCGCATCAACACGCTCAAGAATCGCATCGGCGAAGTGCTGGACGGGGACCTGTCGAAGCTCCAGGAGGCCGAGGAAGCCGCGCGGATCAAGGCCGAACGCCCCGATCCGACCCTTCCCGGCACGATGCCCCTGCCCGGCACGATCCACCCCGTGACGCAGGTCGCTCTCGAAGTGGCCCGCATCTTCCAGTCGATGGGCTTCTTCATGGCCGACGGTCCCGAAATCGAGGACGAGTATTACAACTTCGAGGCGCTGAACGTGCCGAAGCACCATCCGGCACGCGACATGCAGGACACCTTCTACCTCGAGAACGGCCAGGTGCTCCGCACCCAGACGTCGCCGGTCCAGATCCGCGTCATGGAGACGATGCAGCCGCCGCTGAAGATGATCGCTCTCGGCAAGGTGTTCCGCAAG
>JAGOCE010000331.1 GCA_017998915.1 Candidatus Ozemibacteraceae bacterium | reverse complement strand
TTTCTCCGGACGCGCCCACGATTTCTCCGGACGCACCGGCTGTCGATGATTCCACCGCCCAGCCGGCAAACGTTCCCGGAACGAACTAAGGAACGACGCCGATGGACGATTCGCGACGGTTGAAGGATATCGCGACGCAGTTTTTTGCCGATATCGCGCCTCGCGACGTCAGGGAACTGGACAGGCTGTTCGAGCACTGGAAATGCGGGCTTCCGAAGAAGCAGGAAGTCAATTTCGGCATCGCCATGCCCCCGTCGATGCGGGAACGCCTGCTGAGCGACATCGGCCTGGCCGAAGCCCGCACGGAGCCGACCCAGCAGCGCTACATCGGCTGGCTGAACGTCCTGAACCGGCTGATGGAGAAGAACATCGAGGACCTGCTCGACATGAGTCCCGAAGACCTGACCGCCCTGATCTGGAAAGAGGGCCGCCGGCTCGGCATGCGCGATGCCGAAATACAGGAACTGGCCAGTGTGCTTCCGCACTGGGTGCAGAAAATATCCAGCAAGGTCATCTTCGAGTTCTCGCCCGTCAACGTCTATGAAGTGACCGGGGCCGGCTCCGGGGGCTCGAATACACCAGCGCCCCCGGAGTCCGGCGCCGTCTTCACCGGCATGATCGGCCGGTCGGAAAAGATGCAGTCGATCTTTTCCTGCGTCGAGCGCATCAGCTCGAGCAACCTTTCGGTGCTCATCCAGGGCGAAAGCGGAACCGGCAAGGAACTCGTCGCCCACGCAATCCATACGAACTCCCCGCGGGCGAGCCAGCCGTTCATCGCCGTCAACTGCGGCGCCCTTCCCGACTCGATCATCGAAAGCGAGCTGTTCGGATACGAAAAGGGCGCCTTCACCGGCGCGGTCGGCCAGAAAACGGGGTATTTCGAGATCGCCAACCGCGGCACAATCTTCCTGGACGAGATCTCCGAGACCTCGCTTCACACGCAGGTCAAGCTGCTACGCGTGCTCCAGGAGCGGTCAATCCGTCGGGTGGGTGGCATCAAACCGATCGACATCGATATCCGGGTCATCGCCGCCTGCAATCGCGATCTCCCGGCCCTGGTGCGCGAAGGCCGGTTCCGTCACGACCTGTATTACCGCATCAACGAGATGACGATCACCCTCCCGCCCCTGCGCGAACGTCAAGGCGATCTGCCCCTGCTGATCGACTACTTTCTCGACAAGTTCGCCAGGGAAAACGGAAAGGCCCAGCCCACCATCGACGCGTCGGCCCGCCGCCTGCTCTTCGGCTACTCCTGGCCCGGCAACATCCGCGAGCTCGAGAACGTGCTCAAACGCGCCGTCGTCCTTGCCGACAAAGTGGTCATGCCAGCCCATCTGCCGTCCAATCTCGCCGATCGCCCCTGCAGCCCGGACTCGACACGCCATGATCTTCCAGTCGCCGGCAGTCTCGAAGACCAGCTGATGGCGGCGGAGCGGCTCATCATAACGCAGGCCCTGGAAAATAACGATCGAAATGTTTCCATGACCGCGAAGGTGCTCCGAATTTCGCGACGCACCCTCCAGCGAAAGATGAAGCTTCTCGGCATCGACCGGGGCATCGATACCGAGGGAGACGACGAAGGGTCGCAAACGAGGGCGGGATAATTCTGTTCAATATAATATAAATTCGCATACGACCTGCGGCACTGGTGCGCGCAGGTCGTTGCGTTCGCTCACATCCTATTTTTGCGACAGCAACAGTCTCAGTAGTTCAGCATCCTGCCGCACCAGGGCGACCAGTCGGCCTGAGTCCGAGGCCGAATAGGCTTCGAACAGCGGCGCATCGATGGCGAAGTCGTTCCGCATGGTCAAGACCCACGTGAACCGGCCGGCGCTGTCGTAATCGAACATCGACATGCGGGCCGGGGTGCGCACGATGACCCGCCGTTCGGCCGAGTAGTCGAACGACAGGGCCGCCGCCCGCGAAGCTGTCCGGACATCACGCCCGGGCAGTCCGTCCACGTCGAATCCCATGAGACCGCCGAGCGTCGGCAGGAGATCGACATGTTGGGTGGGAGCGTCGATCCGGGCCGGGGGCAGGTTCGGCCCGAAGATGAGGCAGGGAGTATGATACTGGCTGACGTGCGGCCCGGTCGCGTGCGCGAAGAAACCGGCATCGCCCAGCGATTCCCCGTGATCGCCCACGAGAAGAACCCAGGTTCTGCCGGCCGCACCGGATTCGTCAAGACGGCGGAAGAATCGATCGAGACGGTCGTCGAGGAATCCCAGGGCATTTCGATAACGGTTTCGCATCCCTTCGACCGCGTCGGGAGTCGGGACCAGGGAAAGCATGTCCGTTCCTTCCGGCAGCACGGGCTTGAACCGCTCGAACGCGGCCGGATACCGGTAATCGAAATGGGTGTTGTAGAGATAGCTGAAAATGAGATGCGGCCCGGAAGACGCCAGGAGCGGCGGAATAGCCTCGAGTGCCTCGTCGACCGTTCCCGGCCAGTCTTTCGGCCTGGTCGGCGGGGGAAGTCGGCGGAAGCCCGTCAGAAACGCACCGAAATCCTGCAGGCCGTCCGGCGGGCTGCCGTGCACGAGGCTACAGGTGTATCCCGCATCTCTCAGGAAGCGGAAGAACTCCGGCTCTCCCACCGTGTCGGCATGAAACATATAGTTGAACGGATACCATCCATGAAAGAGCGCACCGATCGTCGGGGGAGACGAGTTCGCCTGCGCGAAGTGGCTGCGCATCCAGAGTCCGTTCGCGGCGCGGCTGGCAAGAGCCGGCATGCTCTCGGGCATGAGGTCGGCCCGCCAGCTCTCGACGAGAAGGATGATCAGGTTCGGCCGCTCTCTTCCCTTCCAGCGGAACGTTCCCGGGGCGTAGCAGGCGGTTTCATCTATCGTTGGTAGCATGGAATGAACGGCTGAAATCCCGGCCGTCCTGAACTTCGCGGCCTGGGGCACCAGCCGGGTGCCAAACGCGAATCTGAAACTCAGGTAATCCTGGAGCGGAACGATGTTCGCCAGCGCCTCGAACTGAAGGAACTGGATGATGCAGAGAATGGCCGCCAGAGCAAGCCGTCCGGGCAGCCATCCGGGTGGGCGGAGGCGGTCACGGAGCAGATAGCCCAGGATCGTCGTCACCGAGACATAGCCCGCGCCCGTGAACAGCAGGGCCCGTTGTGTCTCCGGTGAAATGCCGGCGGCGGCAAAAATTCCCTTGAACTGCAAAAACCAGAAATGGACGAGGCCGAGATGGTTGTTGGTGATCGCGAAGAATTTCGCATCCAGATACAGGAACAGCAGGACGCCGTAGTTCAGCACTGCCAGGAAAACGAGCGCAGGACGCCATTTTCCCGCAACCCACGTCTGCACCAGCCATGTCCCCCATCCCGCAAGGCCGGCCGTGATGATCACCCACCAGGACAGGCTGTGAGGACCGGCAAGATTGAAGGCCGCGGCGAAAGGAAGCACGAGCGGCGGCGCCGAGCGGAAGAGACAACCGGCCGGCCCTGGAGCGGCAATGAGAAGAACCGCCAGGCCGGCGAAGATCATTCCGGTCAGCGATCCTCCGTCCGTCCAGAACGGGGAGTCGTAAATCCAGAGGAACTCGCTGGGCGCCGTCAGCCTGACCAACTCGGCAACCAGTAGAACCGCTGTCAGGCATTGGAAGCCGAAGAACAGGGCGGGCGACGGAATGGAACGAAGAGCGGGATTGTATATTTTATTAGCTATATGAGTTTCCGGGAGTGGTGAGGAGTGTGATGCCATAGATCACTTCGGCCATCTGGACCGCGCTTTCGGCGACGAACTCGAAGGTATCATCGCCACTTCTCGTCATCTTCGGGATCCACGAGATCCGGTCTATCAGGGTCATATCGGTGACCCTGATGCCGAGCTGAAGCGGCGGCGCGATCAACGGCGGTTCCATTGCCGAAGCTCCCTTGATCGCACGCTTGATCTCTTCCTTCAGGGCATCGCACACCCGTTTGGGATGGATGCACGCGGCCGAGCGAACGCCGATGGGATACTTGGTGATGACGGTCGGTGCGGAAGGCATGTTGGTGTTCACCTGTTCGATCGTCTTCGAATCGCCCGAGACGAGGATCGTCGGCACCTTACGCTCGCCTGCCACGAGGGAAAGAACGTCGAACTCCCCGATGGGGGAGCCGAACAGTTCGAACCGCAGCCGGTCGGAGTAGGTATGCGGAATCACGCCGTCGCGCGAGCCGGACCGCGCGTGCGCGCCGAGCAACACCAAGCCACAAAAGGTCTGGTCGAGCTGGTCGAAGCCGGCGGTGGGGCGGAACCCGCCCCGGATCAGGGTGACGCTCGGTGGAAGAAGCTCGATCAGCAGGTTCCGGCCGTTACCGTGGAAGTCGTTGACGTAGATTTCCTCGATCCCTGCTTCGAGCGCACCCGCGCAGACGGCATTCACTTCATCGGTGAACTGCCGGCGCGCCTGCCCGATCTCGGACGAGTCACCGTCTCCGATCTGTGCCGGCGAGACGACGCCCGCGACGCCTTCCATATCTGCTGCTATATATAATTTCACGACTGACGGTCACTCCTTCGACGAGTATCGCCCGGTCTCCGGCACACCGGCAGAACCGGTTTGACACGGCATGTTACCATATCCGGCATGACGACACCAAACGTTCCGAGCAGACTCACCCTGGTAAGTCCCTTCCAGCCGCGCGGCGACCAGCCGAGAGCCATCGAGCAGCTGGCGGATTGGATCGAGGGCGGCCGGCGCTACACCACCCTCCTCGGCGTCACCGGCTCCGGCAAGACGTTCACGATGGCGACCCTCGCAGCGCGTATCCAGCGGCCGATTCTCGTCATCACCCACAACAAGACCCTCGCAGCCCAACTCTACAGCGAGTTCAAGGAGTTCTTCCCGGAAAACGCGGTCGAGTATTTCGTCAGCTATTACGACTACTACCAGCCCGAATCCTAC